>NZ_CALGOG010000044.1:0-16046 GCF_937958135.1 uncultured Thermosynechococcus sp.
CTTATTTTCTTCCTAAGAGGGAGTTCCATGCAAAAGTTTCCCAGGGTGTTGACAAAGGCTTAGTCCATTCGCTACATTAACTAATGCTGAGCCTTGCCCCCATCGTCTAGAGGCCTAGGACACCTCCCTTTCACGGAGGCGACGGGGATTCGAATTCCCCTGGGGGTATCCCAAACTGCTAAACTCAATGCCAATACCGACCACTCCAAGCCTCACAACAGGCTAGGGCACTTGTCTCATCCTTAGTGATCTAATTGGCACGAGGTGGATATTTGCAAGTCGCCGATCTCCTGCCAAAGTGCCACAATACGGAAAGTAGTGCAGGAGACAAAGGATGGACTGGGCAACGCGGGTGATGCGGGTCACGCCGTCGGTAACGTTGGCGATTGATGCCAAAGCCAAGGCAATGCGCGGGAGTGGAGAAGATGTCTGTAGCTTCAGTGCCGGCGAACCCGACTTTGACACCCCTGCCCATATCCGTGAGGCTGCAAAAACTGCCCTCGATCAAGGCAAAACTCGCTATGGTTCTGCAGCTGGGGAACCAGCCTTGCGACAGGCGATCGCCACCAAGCTGAATAACGACAACCACCTACCCTATCGAGCTGAAAATATTCTCGTCACCAATGGCGGCAAGCAGGCTCTCTTTAACCTGATGCTGGCCCTGATCAACCCCGGCGATGAGGTGATTATTCCTGCCCCCTACTGGGTGAGCTATCCGGAAATGGTGCATCTTGCCGGTGGTACGCCGGTAATTGTGAAGACAACTGCTGAAACGGGCTATCGGATTACGCCGGCGCAACTGGAAGCAGCCATTACCCCGAAAACGCGGCTCTTTGTTCTCAACTCCCCCAGCAACCCCACGGGCATGGTCTATACACCCGAGGAGATTCGTGAGCTGGCGGCCGTGATTGTGCGGCATCAACTGTGGGTGGTTTCCGATGAAATTTACGAGAAGATTCTCTATGACGACGCCAAGCATCTAAGCATTGGGGCAGTGAGTGAGGCCGCTTTTGAGCGCACCATTGTGTGTAGTGGCTTTGCCAAGGCCTATGCGATGACAGGCTGGCGCGTGGGCTACATTGCAGGGCCGGCGGAGTTTATTAAGGTAACCACAAAAATTCAAAGCCACAGTACCTCAAATGTATGTACGTTTGCTCAGTATGGTGCGCTTGCGGCTTTGCAAGGAAGTCAAGCCTGTGTGGCCGAGATGGTGGCCGCTTTCCGCGATCGCCGTGCCTTCATGTACAAACGCATTTGTGAGATGCCGCGGTTGCGCTGTCTCAAACCCCAAGGCGCCTTTTATCTGTTTGTGGATATTAGCGAAACGGGGTTAAGTTCCGTAGAGTTTTGCGATCGCCTGCTGGAGGAGGAAAAAGTGGCCACAGTTCCCGGCAAAGCCTTTGGCATGGATGATCACATTCGCCTTTCCTACGCCACGGATTTAGCCACTATTGAAAGAGGCCTGACGCGGCTTGCAAAATTTGTCGAGCGGCTCTAAACCCATAACCGCGCCATCGGCAGGAGAAACCTGGGCATCACCTCGCTGCAATCAACGACTTCAGTGGAATTCTCTTGAAGAGAGCAGAGTTCGCCTTAGCGGTCTTGGGAATTAATTAGCAGCCCTCAGACGTTTGAGACAGATACCCCATTGGTGGAGGGGCAGCGCAAAACCAGCAGCGACAAGATACACTTGCGCCATCAACGGACTCAGGTGCTGGCACAGTTCACCGAGGCGATCGCGAAAACAACGACCACTGGCATAGGCCGGCACTACCCCCCAGCCCACCTCTTCGGCGACAACAATGAGTTGAGCCTTACACGCTTGCACACTTGCCAAGAATTCCGCAACGGTCGCCTGCCATTGATCGTGGGATTGGTCTAGGCAATTGGCCACCCAGGTTCCCAAGGAATCCACAAGGGCGCAATGATGAGGCGGCAGGTCACGCAGGAGGGCAGCCAGCTCAAGGGGGCACTCCCACAATTCCCACTCGGCGGGGCGGCGAATCCGGTGTTGTTCAATGCGCTGTAGCCATTCAGGATCCTCTGGGGGGGCGATCGCGGTGGCAATATAAATCACCGGTTGTTGACTTTGGGCAGCAAGGAACTCGGCCCATTCACTCTTGCCACTGCGACTCGGACCGGTTACCAAGATATGATTCAGCATGAGTGGGCATTATTGGTTAACTGAACCGGCTCGGATCAAGGCGCTCTCCTAAGCCTTCGCCAAGGAGCGATAGACCCACTACAAGCAGTGTCATAGCCAGTCCCGGAAAGAACGTCGTCCACCAAATGCCCACTGACAGCCCATCTAGGGCTTGTCGCAGATCTTGTCCCCATTCCGGCACTTGGGGCGGCAACCCTAAGCCCAAGAACCCCAGGCCGGCCAGGGTCAAGATGGCGTCGGCGGCATTGAGTGTCAAGAGCACGGGGATACTGGGGAGAACGTTTACCAAAAGATACCGCCAAAGAATCCGCGGCGTAGAGGCACCGAGAGCACGGGCAGCTTCGATAAAGACCTCATTTTTCAAACTCACCGTATGGTTGCGGACAACCCGATAGTACTGGGGAATATAGGCCACACTGAGGGCGATCGCCGCATTCAGAACTCCCTTGCCCACCACAAAAGCCACGGTGACAGCCAAGAGTAGCCCCGGCAACGTGTAGATCGTATCCATAAGAAAGAGTAGCCCGCGATCCGGCCACCCGCCACGATAGCCACTTAGCAGTCCCAAGGGTACCCCTACCCCCAAGCTGAGCAACGTTGCCGCCAAAACCACCTGCAAAGCCGCTTGGGCACCAAAGATCGTGCGTGAAAACACATCATAGCCCAAGCGATTGGTACCAAACCAGTGCTGCGGTGAAGGCGGCGCATGAATCGGAAAATCCAGAAATTCTTGGGGATCGGCAATCCAGCCGAGGGCTTGACCTAGGGGAGCAAGAACCGCCAGCAACAGAAAAGCTCCACAAATCACGGCTCCCACCAGCAACAACCGATCTGAGAGGCTGAGTTTCGGCCAGCGGTGGCGCAGCATTGTCCTATCCCAAGAGACTGGCAAGCAGTGCCTTCTGGGCATGGAGACGGTTTTCCGCCTGCTCCCAAACACGGGATTGCGGCCCTTCAAGGACACCGGCGGTAATTTCCTCCCCGCGGTGAGCCGGCAGGCAGTGGAGAACGATCGCCCGGGGATCCGCAAGCGCCAAAAGCTGATCGTTAATTTGGTAGGGTCGAAAAATGGGCTGGCGATCGCCCGCTTCTGCCTCCTGTCCCATACTGGCCCAAACATCCGTGTAAAGAGCATGGGCACCCTTCGCGGCTGCCTGCGGATCCGTGAGAACAGTTACTTCACTCTTACCGCCACTCAATGCTTGGGCTTGCGCCACAATATCAGGCAAAGGCGCAAACTGTGGCGGCGAGGCCACCCGAATGTTTACCCCCAGGAGGGCACAGCCCAGGAGTAGCGAATGTGCCACATTGTTGCCATCGCCAATATAGCAGAGGGTCAGTCCTGCCAATGTGCCAAAGGATTCCCGCAGTGTCAGCAAATCCGCCAAAATCTGACAGGGATGCTCGCGATCGGTGAGGGCATTAATCACGGGTATCCGCGCATAGTCCGCAAACAGTTGCAGCTCCACTTGACCGTAGGTGCGAATTGCTACAGCATCCAAATAGCGATCCAACACCCGTGCTGTATCGGGCAAGGGTTCACCGCGCCCCACCTGTGTGGATTGGGGATTCAGATCAATGACTTGGCCGCCCAATTGGTACATCGCCACCGTAAAGCTGACACGGGTGCGGGTCGAAGCCTTGTGAAACAGCAGCCCCAACACTTTGGGACACCGGGGGGCTACTTTACCGATTTTCATCTGGGCAGCCAAATCCAGCAGATACTCTGCCTCTGCCCGTGAGAGGTCAGCAATGCTGAGCAAATCACGCCCCCGCAGTGTTTCCATCACAGATTTCCCCACCAAAACCGGTATCCACTCATGGTAGCAACCTCAGAGCTGTTCCAAAGGTACAAATACAACCGTTTTCTAAAATAGGGGGAGCATTGAGGAACGCCGAGCTTGTCCATAAAGCTGCCTTGGAAAAGAGCTACCCTTCCGAAGCTCCCAACCGTGGCTCTGTCCCTGCAAGGAGGCGCTGAATATTACTCTGGTGTCGCCAAATCACAAAGGCACCGGCAACGACACTAAAGCCAACAAAAGGCCAAGACTGCGTAAAGAGCCAAAACCAGAAGGGCAAGGATAAAGTGGCAGTGATAGAACTCAGGGAGACAATGCGGCTGGCCGCCAAGACCACTAGAAACACGGCAAAAGCGGCTAAGGCTGTGGGGGCGTTGAGGGCAAGGAGTACCCCTAAACTGGTGGCAACGGATTTACCGCCGCGCCAACCCAACCAAATGGGTTTGCTGTGAGCTAGCACTGCCATAAAGGCGATCGCCAGCAGCACAAATTCAAACCAACTGGCGGGTACTGTACTCCAAGATTGTCCCAAGACCCAACGCGCCAAGAGAACAGCTCCTAGTCCTTTGCCGACATCCACCAAGAAGGTGACCAGTCCAGGCCCTTTGCCCACTACCCGCAGCACATTGGTGGCACCGGTTGAGCCGGAGCCATACTCACGAATATCAATGCCCCGCAGCGCTTTCGCCAGGAGATAGCCCGTAGGAATCGAGCCGAGCAGGTAGCTCATAAGCGCCAGCAGTCCAAGGATCAGTGCAGTGGTCACGGGAGCCTCCAAGGGTGACTGAAACTACTCAAAGAAATCAGAGCTACGGCTAGGACGCAACTGGGGTTCAGGGGCAAAACCCAAGAGCAAGGGATATTGCAGGAGCGAAAGGCTAACTTGGGGTTGGGAATCATCAATGAGAATTAGGGGGATGTAGTCCTCCTGCTCAAGGCGATCGGCACGAAAGGCCAAAGCCTCCGCCGATTCAAAAAGTGCCACCCCCTGATCAGGGCCAAAATCTTGACGACTAATCCCCAAGCAATCCTGCAAGCCCCGTCGCCAATCCCCTAGTCGCTCAGGGGAGTCGGCTAGAACCAAGACCCGCAAGAGATCACCGTAGAAATCCCGCAAGATTGAAATAATAGCCGAGGCAACAAGAATATTTTGCAACCGACTGGGGAGCGATCGCAGGGCACCCCGTCCCCCCAGATCAAAAAACCAGCTCTCGACACGCTCAGCATGAATTTGCTCAAACGTGCGTCGCAACTGCCAGGGGGGGCCATAGTAGTTGGGGCTGCTGCGATACTGCTCCAGCAAGCGGCGAATGCGATCCGCTTCTTCCTGAAATCCCTCATCAAGAACTAACTTGGGCGGCGTGGCCGCTGTTTCTGCCGGAGCAGGGGCAGTTTCCACCACAGGGGGGGCTGGGGGCAGTAATTCCATTTCCTCGATGGTGGCAGCCAACTCCTGCATGCTCTTGACTAAAAATTCCTTGAACCCCTGCACCCGAATCGCCAGTTCCTGGGAGGCACCCACAAAGTTGCGCCGTAGCTCCTGCTCAATGCGTTCCTTGCGCCGTTCCAATTGTTCAATCGTCAGCTGCAAACTTTGTTGCCGCTCTTCCAGGGACTTGAGGCGATCGTGGACAAGACGATGAAACTCCGCATCGAGGGCTTGAATTTCCGCTTTGAGCGCATCGCGCTGGGCTTTGAGGGCAGTGATTTCCTCTGGCGTGGGTTCAGAGAGATCGGTTACCGTAGGGTCATCTGTCATTGCGAACGGGGGAAATAAAGGCTGTGCGTGGGCAGCGTTCTTGCAGGCATTGTACTAAAGTTTTGGCGTCAAACAGAATCGGCAAAAAGTGGATATTCTTCACTTCCCGAAAGTAGAAGAGGATGGGAAAGACTGGCCAAAAAACCTCCCAGTGTTGCCATTGCTGATAGGGAAAGTGGCGAATCTGTTGGCCACCGCGATAGATCTCTAGTGCTGTTGCTGTAAATTCTAAGCGCAGCGTTGCCGCCTGCACAGCTAAAAATAGGGCAAAGAGAGAAATAGGTAAGCCCAGCCACCACCGCAACCACCACAGGGGCAGACCCAACAGCAGCACACCTAGAGGAACAGCAAAGGAAGGTTGAAGGCGAACGGTGGCTAAGGAGGTTCCTTGCATGGTTTTACTCCTGAGGAGTCGTTGGCTCTTCTAATTGTGGCAAATCCTTTGGAGGGGGAGCCGTTTCTGGTTTGGCGATCGCTGGAGTGGGGTTATCTGCAGAAGGAGAGGGTTTGGAGGGGACTTGCGGGCTGATGAGGACAGAACGCGCTGGGCTTTTTGCTTTCTTGAAGGGATTTAGACGCTGCCAGAAGGGTTTTTGCGGTGCAGGTGCCGAAGGGGGTGTCTCAGAAGCCTTAGGGGTGGTTTCTGGGGCCGGTTCCAGCACAGCGGGCGTCTCTTCAGCAGCTTTCACCGTCGGCGCTGGCGTTGGCTCTGAAGCAGGGGCTGTTTCCTCGGTAACTGTCACTGGGGGTTCTGGCGTTGGTTCGAGGCCAGCGGGTGTTTCCTGTGCGGGTTCAAGGGGGGGTGGTACTTCCTCTACAGCTGATGTTGGTGCAGGTTCCTGGGCAAGGGGCACTTGGGAAGGGGGAGCAGGTTCCTCAACGCTAGGCGCTGGCTCTGGAGTAGGTTCGGCAGGCAAGTTGCCGGGGAGATCTGGACTGAGGCTGCTTTGGAGATTTTTCGCCGCCAGTTCTCCCCGCAGTAGGCGCGAGAGGACATCCTTGCCATTGGGTTGATAGGTGACAAGGTGGGTAATGGGGTTGTAGGGGGAGGGAATACGCTGACCATTCCCATCCAAGAGTTCGAGGCGCACCCAGTTGTCCCCCGGCTGCAGGCCTGTGAGATAGTAGGCTTGCCAGCGATCCACTGTGAAAGATTGGCCATTGATGGTGCAGCGCACCTGCCAAACTTTCTCGTTGTTGAGTTGTCGATCTAAAGGCAGGTTGCTGAGGTAAAAATCTAGGAGCACGGGTTCAGCGCCATAGGTGCCGGTGGGTTGGTTGTAGGTGAGCAGGGGAAGATTGGCAGCTCGCGTGTCCTCGTCGGCGGTGTAAAGATGAAAAGTGGTTTGGGCATAGGCAAGGGGATTTTTCCAGCTTTCACCCCAGGGATACACCACAAAGGCCCGCAGGAGATGTGTCCCCGGCTCAAGATCACTAAATTCAATAGGCTTGCTCAGATCATAGACACTGCGGCTAGGCAGATCGTCAAGCACCACTTCCACATGGGGACCGAGCCCAGTGCGCTGATCCTGAAAGATGGGCAATCCTTGGAGACTGAGGTGAACGGCGACGTTGCGGCTTTGGAGGGTTTGGTTGGTTTCAGGGCTGAGAATTTTCAGCCGAGGTTCATAGCGATCAAACCAATCTTTCATGTCTTCAATGGCTACAGGAGGAGCCACTTCTGCCAGTGCGCCACCGGATTTTGCCGCTACTCTCTCCCCTACCGCCCAAAGAAAAACTACGCAAAGAACTGCGGCGATCGCCCGTTGCCAATGAATCTGCCAACCCTTCATGCGCACCTCAGATGGTTGTCGTACTAAAGACAATTTTCGCAGACGGTCGGCCCACTTCTGCAATCAATTCTTAGGAGTCGTAGATCACATGGCCACTGCTAAATTCGCGCACTTCCCCATTGCTGAGGCGCACCTGCAATGTTCCGCGATCGCCAATTCCCACACCAATTCCCTGCCATTTCTTTTCTCCTTGCACCAGGGTGAGCGATCGCCCCCGCAGGAAATCCCGTTCCGCCGCCACCCCTGCCCACTGTGGCTGTTGCCAGCACCAAAGGAGTTCAGCCCGAATGGCCGCCAAGAGTTCCAAGTCCGTAGGTACCGCCTCCCAAGGATCAAGCAGCCTATGGAGACTAATGGCTTGGGGAATACCCATGGCCGCCACATCAACACAGCGGTTCAGCCCCACCCCCACCACAAACCAAGGGGAACGGCTTTCGCAGAGAATTCCCGCCAGTTTCTTGCCCTCAGCCATGACATCATTTGGCCACTTTAGTTGCAGATGGCGATCCACCGTTGGCCGCAGCCCACTCAGGGCGCGCATCACTGCTATCCCAGCCTGGACACTGGGGGCAACCATCCCCTGCACCTGCGGCAGGATAAAGGAGGCTGTCAACACGCCTTTCGGAGAGTGCCAGACCCGGTTGTACTGACCCCGTCCTCGCGTTTGTGCTTGAGTGTAGATGACTTGACCAAGGTAGAGTTGCTCGGCATGGTGCAATGCCCATGTGTTGGTACTTTCACAGGTTTCAAGCCAAACTAACCAAGGAAAGGTCATAGCGATCGCCTACTTGTACACAGAAGCCGATAGCTAGTGCTCGCAAGCGGTCGAGCTGCGGATGTGCCCCCACCCGCTCAGAAAATATAGGACGGGGTATGGCTTAAGCCCGAAAGACTTGGGCAGGATCAAGACGCATGACTTTTTGAACCGCTAATAGGGAAGCACTGACACACATGGCCACGGTGGCGCTAAAAACAGCCAAGGCCAATTGAGGACTAAGGATAATTTGAATTGCACGGGTCTGCATTGTCCACAGGCCCAATCCCCAGCAGAGGGCTAGGCCAGGTATGTACCCCAGCACAGCCATCCATAGAGCTTGCTCAATAATGATTCGATATAGGTACCAGTCAGAGGCCCCCATCGCTTTGAGGGTGCCGTATTCCTGCAGGCGATCGCTCACCGAGGAATAGAGAATCTGGCTGACAATCACTACCCCTACAACCACACCTACCCCTGCTCCCAATCCCAAAATGAACCCCACACTGGTACTGGCCAACCAATAACGGCGGGTCATGTCACTCAGGGCCGCGCTACTGAGCACTTGATAGTTGGGGAAGGCCGCCCGCAATCGCTCCTGCACCTTTGCCAAATCTTCCCCCGGCTTTGCTTTGACCATGACATAGGTAATGCGGGTACTGGGGGACACCAGCGGCAGAAATTCGGGTGCAGGCTCACCGGTCTCAAACCGCGGGAAGTTCAAATAAAGGTTCGCAGTTTCCAGCGAGGTAAAAACATAGGGACTAGAGACAATTGATTTCAGACCGTGCGTCCAGCCAATGACCGTGGCCGGGTAGTTATTTGCTCGACCTTGCTCGCCCACAGCCGTCAGGGAAAGGGCATTGAGGTCAATGCGATCTACGATGACACTGTAGGGTTTTTCTAGATCCGTCAGCGCTGCCCCCGCAACTGTTGGCAAAGGTAGCAGGGTTCCCGCCGGCTCAATCCCAACCACCTGCACCGGATCGATTGCCTCTGTCTCTGAACGCCGCCACATGGCTGATTGCATCAGGAGCGGTTCTGCGATCGCAACCCCTTCAACCGCTTGGGCATCGAGAACTACTTGATACTCAATGGGCAACGTCAGGCCAAAGTAACGTAGCTCGCGAGAGGCAATCCAGAAATCTGCTTGGCTTTTGTTCACCAAGAGAGTGGCGGAGCGGCCAAACCCCTCCAGGAGTCCCGTTTGAATCGTAACCAAACTTACCGCAAACGTAATGCCCAGTTGAGCAACGAGAAAGCGGCTAAAGTCTTCTAAAAGATTTTTGCGAGCAAGAGAAACCATTCCCCTATTTTAGGTTTTAGATAAAACGGTGTCTAGGCACTTCCAGCCAGTTGAAGAAAAGAGTTTCACTATCAGCTTAAGAAATAAAAAATCTTTGGTTAAACACTCTACAATCTTTGGTTAAACACTCTACCGCCACCTCTTGTTTTTAGGGTCAGTTAATAGCAACCTGAATACGACACACCAGTGACCCTATTTCTTTGTTCTTTGCATTCTCGTCCTCCTAGGCCACAGCCAAGGAGGAGGACAGCAAGCGATTGAATCCCTTTAGCTCCTAGGGAGAAAGGATGCCATGCTCAAAGATAGAGGGTAGGTTGTTAATATGGGTAATTTAATAGAAACTTTTGATTTTGGGTGCGGAGATTCTTAACCTCCAGATGGTTCTTGGGTTTGTTCTTTTACCCAATTCAAGTAGGCAGAGGAACCGGCAATGAGGGGTAGGGCAATTATTTCTGGGACTTCATAACTGTGTAATGCCAGCAGGCGATCCCGCACCTGGTCAAACAAAGCAAACCGGGTTTTAATGAGTAATTGCCATTCTGGATCGCCATGTATAGCCCCTTGCCAACGGTATATTGATTGGATAGGCAGAATCTGTACACAGGCAGCTAGGTACTCGGCTACCAGTTGATTGGCTAAAGAAAGTGCTTCAGCTTCCGTGGCAGTAGTCACAATAACCACACAATACTCCGTTGTCGCTTCCAAGCCTGCTGTCCTCACCTCACTATGTCAATCATATCTTGAAGCAATTGTGCAGTGAATGTTGTTATTACTGGAATTGGGCTGTGGACGGCGCTGGGGGATACGGCGATCGCCACATGGCAACGCTACTGTGAAGGCAAAACGGCACTTATTGCCACGACAGAAGGACTGGTGGGAGCAACGACGTTAACTCTTGAGAAAATTCTTGAAACCACGACAACTCAGGCGCTCAAGGATGCGAAATTGACAGCTCCCCTCCCCAGTGCGGGGGTTGTCGTCGGCTCTAGCCGCAGTTTCCAAGCCCAGTGGGAAACTTGGTTGCGGCAGCCTTCCCTACCGCGAGCCACATGGTTACAAACCTTGCCAGCCACGGTCTCACAGCGGGTAGCACACATTGTCGGTAGCCAAGGGATAGTTCTCAACCCTACCGCCGCCTGTGCCACCGGTATATGGGCGATCGCCCAAGGCGTCCTATTGATTGAGCAGGGCAGGTGTGATCTGGTGTTGGCTGGCGGCGTTGAATCTGCTGTCTCCCCCCTCACCTTGGCGGGATTTCGGCAGTTGGGCGTGTTGGCTCAGGAACGAGCCGCTCCCTTTGATCGCCAGCGGCAGGGATTTGGCTTGGCTGCCGGCGGCGCCATTGTTGTCCTAGAGTCTGAGGCAGGGGCGCGATCGCGAGCCATCGAACCCTACGCCCGGATTGCTGGCCTAGGTCTGAGTGCAGATGCCGAGCACATGGCTGCCCCCAGTGTCCATCAAACGGGTGCCCTCCTAGCAATTCAACGGGCCTTGACCCAGGCAAATCTAACCCCGCAAGCAATCCACTGTATCCATAGTCATGGCACGGGAACTGTGCGCAATGATGCTGCGGAAGCGGCTTGGATTCAAGCCCTGTTTGGTCAGGGGGTTCCCGTCACGAGTCACAAGGGTGCCCTTGGGCATACCCTCGGTGCTGCTGGCGCGATCGCCATTGCCCTCTCCTGCCTCTCTTTGCGAGAACAGCAGATTCCTCCCTGTGTGGGCTGTGAGATTCCTGACTTTGACTTAGACATTGTCCAACACTGCCGCCCTGCTCGCTTAGAGCACATTCTCTGCTGTAGTTACGGTTTTGGCGGTCAAAATGCCGTCATTGTTCTAGCGCGTCCCTAGGAGCCGGTCACCACCGTCGGTTGCGCCACCCCAAACTTTTCCATGATGGTTTTAGCCATTTGTGGCGGCGTTAGACCCAAGTCCGCTTTTGACTCCTCGGGCGTAGCGTGTTCCACCAGGACATCGGGTACCCCTAGACGGAGTACGGGGACGAGAATATCGGCCTCTTGAAGAGCCTCCAGAACCGCTGAGCCAAAGCCCCCCATCAGGCAGCCCTCCTCCAAGGTGACCACGCGGCCAATTTGCTTGGCCAAGGGCAGAATCAGGTCAATGTCTAGGGGCTTCGCAAAGCGAGCATTAATTACTGCGGCGCTTAGGCCGTGCTCCTTGAGGATTTCCGCCACCTGCATTGCGGGATAGACCATTGAGCCGTAGGCCACCAAAAGAACATCTTCGCCGGCGCGCAGGAGTTCCCCTTTGCCGATTTCAAGAGGTTCCCAGCCTTCTTCCATCAGGGCAACGCCATAGCCATTGCCGCGCGGATAGCGCAGGGCGATGGGGCCATCGGTGTAGTTGATGCCCGTGACAATCATGCGTTGCAATTCAGCTTCATCCTTGGGTGCCATCAGCACCATATTGGGTAAGCAGCGCAAATAGGCAATGTCGTACATCCCTTGATGGGTAGGGCCATCGGCACCGACAATCCCCGCCCGATCCATACAGAAAAAGACCGGCAGATTTTGGATACAGACATCGTGAACAATTTGGTCGTAGGCGCGCTGCAAGAAGGTGGAGTAAATCGCCACCACAGGACGGATGCCTTGGGTGGCCATGCCCGCAGCCATGGTTACAGCGTGCTGCTCGGCAATCCCCACATCTATGTATTGCCTTGGCACCCGTTTTTGGAGAATGTCTAGCCCTGTGCCCGTGGCCATTGCTGCTGTAATGCCGACAATGCGCGGATCGTTTTCTGCTAGCTTCGTGAGGGTTTCGCCAAAGACTTTGGAGTAGCTGGGGGGCTTGGGCTTGCTGGAGGGTTTGGCCTTGCCCGTCACCAAATCAAACGGTGGCTGGGCGTGGTAGCCCACCTGATCCTTCTCGGCGATCGCGTAGCCTTTCCCCTTGATGGTTGCCACATGAACCAGCACAGGCCCCGGAATCGTATGGGCATGTTGGAACGTGGCAATCAGTTCTTCCAAATTATGGCCATCCACAGGACCCACGTAGGTAAAGCCCAATTCTTCAAAGACAGCCCCCACCTTGGGAACCGCAAGGCGTTTCATGCCCTCCTTGAGGCGCTGCATCTCCGGGGTGAGGTTTTCACCCAAGAAGGGGATATGTTTGAACTGCTCTTCAAGGTTATCGGTAATAAATTGCACCTGCGGCGAGAGGCGAATTTTATTCAAATAGCGAGGAATGGCGCCCACATTCGGGGAAATGGACATCTCATTGTCGTTGAGCACCACCATCAGGTTGGTGTGGGGTAAGTGTCCCGCATGGTTAATGGCTTCTAAAGCCATCCCGCCGGTGAGGGCGCCATCGCCAATAATGGCCACGACTTTGAATTTTTCGCCCTTGAGATCGCGGGCGATCGCCATTCCCAAAGCTGCTGAAATACTCGTGGAAGCATGACCTGCACCAAAGTGATCAAAGGGACTCTCGCGGCGGTTGAGATAGCCGGCAATCCCCCCCTTTTGCCGCAGGGTATGGAAGTTGTTGTAGCGACCCGTCAACATCTTGTGGGGGTAGGCTTGGTGCCCCACATCCCAAACCACGCGGTCTTTGTCTAAGTCAAGGGTTTGGTAGAGTGCGAGGGTGAGTTCGACAACCCCCAAACCCGGCCCAAGGTGTCCGCCTGTGGCCGCCACTGTTTCCAGATGTTTGTCGCGAATTTGGGCGGCAATTTGAGTTAATTGGGCAATGGACAACCCATGCAACTGGTTGGGATGGGTGAGTTCACTTAAGTGCATAGAAGCCCGACCTCGCAAGATACCTAGGAGCGATAGCCTACCGCTGACCACAGAAAAACTATCTGTTGACTGATTCTAGCAAAGTCCCCCGCCGAAGTTGGGCATCATTTGCTTCTAGACGCGGTGAAAAGCCGCAGTAATCCCAAAACAGGTGATCATAAATTTATTTGCAATGCACCCTCACAGATTTCCTCAAAAGCAGCGTTGGTCTTTAGGGAACCAAACTTAACGGTTTCTGCAATCAAGCAGCCCTAACCTGAGAGTGCATCCTAGCGAACGCCTAGCATTGTGTCCTCGAAGGTGATCAGTTCATCGGGGTGTCCTTCTAAGGTCACTTGAGTACCGATTGCGTGGGGCTGCAAGGAGAGCTTAACGGTTTCCAGCCGCTGGGCGCCTCGCCAATAGAACCAAGGGGCAAGGGGGGTCAAACCAAGGAGACCAAAGGCCAAGATACCGCGATCCGGTAAGAGGACGGTCAACACAAGGGCGATCGCCGTGGCACCGCAGACGGCAAGGCCAAAAAGGAAGGCGGCCAAAAAGGGACTGGCGGCAACGTTTCCCTGAAATGTCACTTCACTGCCATCGGCATTGACCGCATGCAGACGGTAGCCCCGCTGCTGAAAATACTGCTTGAGGCGGGGGGCAAGTTCAGAAATGGGCTGAGCAATGAGCCACTCTTTGGTTTCAATGCGTTCTTTGGTGGAGGCACGAATGAAAAACACAAAGCCGATGGCCAAGAGGCTCGTCAGGAGGAGGGTTGAAGGATAAATTAAATCACTGGACATGTGGAGGTGGTTTGGAGAGGATTGTTGTTTACTATCCCCCATTGTCGAGGATTGCTCAGGGTCTGCAAAGAGATATTGCACCGTGATCGCCCCTTGATGTTCTGCGGAATACTAAAAGCGATAGTGACTTTGCTGCTCCATGATGCAATCTCAAACGTCTCCCCGTGATATTCGGGCGCCCCGTTGCCGTGGGATGGGGTGGCGCTCAGAAGCGGCCCTTGCTCTGCTGCTATTGATCAGTGACCTAGGGGGGTTGGTGCTGGCGTGGAAATTGGGATTACAACTCAATCGCTTCTATGCGCCATTGCCCCCTGATTTGGCAGCATGGTACTGGCTGGGATTGCCCAGTGTCTTTTGGCTTTTTGCAGCGGGTTTGTTGTTTTTGATTGCTCTGAGTGGGCTGTATCACCCGCGCGGCCATTGGAAAAATTATTTGCAACTCGCTAAGGTGTTGAGCTTGGGCTATTTGCTGGCGCTGGCCATTGGCTACTTCTATGATCCCAAGGTGGATCTGCCTCGCTCTCTGTTTTTTAGTGCTTGGGGTCTCAGCGTGGTCTTTGCTGTGATCTTGCGCTTGGCGGTCAGCTTAGCCTTCAAAATTTTCACCCTACGGCGACCGATTCGTGCATTTGTAGTGGCGCCCCCGGAGCGGCAAGAGTATCTCAGCAGACTCCTAGAGCAACGCTCTAACTATAAGATTGTCGGCAGGACGATCCCCACCCTGGCCAATGAACCGGAAACCTTGACCGAGATTCTCAATTGTCAAGCCCAAGAGGTGATTGTAGAAGGCCTGCCTCCGGATCACCTCGCCTCGAGACTGTATTGGCAACTGCGCCAGCACAGGATTGACCTGCGGCTCATTCCCTCCAGCTTGGAAATGCTCTACCGACGCGGCACCCCCGAAATTGTGGCTGCTTTGCCCACACTGCGGGTAGATATGACCTATCTCCACGGTTGGGAGTATCGGCTAAAACGCTATTTGGACGTGATTTTGGCACTCTTTGGCATTGTGGTGCTGGCGCCCCTCTTTATCGGAGTGGCGATCGCCATCAAACTCACCTCCCCCGGCCCTGTCTTTTTTCGCCAAGAACGGGTGGGACTTCACGGCAAAGTCTTTCAAATGTGGAAATTCCGCACCATGCGTGCCGATGCCCCTCAACTCCAAGCCCAGTTGGAGGCACAAAATGAATCCGCCGATGGCATTCTCTTCAAGGTGAAAAATGATCCTCGCCGCACACCCCTTGGTCGGTTCCTGCGCAAAACCAGCATTGATGAACTGCCCCAACTGTTTAACGTCCTCTGGGGAGACATGAGCTTAGTGGGGCCGCGTCCTTTACCGCTGCGGGATGTTGCCCGGTTTCATTCTTGGCACCACATTCGCCATCAAGTGATGCCGGGGATTACAGGGCTGTGGCAAATTTCTGGCCGCTCTGAAATTGGGAATTTTGATGAAGCTGCCCGCCTTGACCTTTACTATATTGATAATTGGTCTTTCAATCTAGATTTAGAAATTCTAGTGGAGACGGTGCGGATTGTGCTCTTTGGTCGTGGGGCGTATTAGGCGTGGTAACGATTGGCTAGCAAATAACTGTGTCACCTGCTCAGCCGAAAGGGGGCGGGCAAAGAAATACCCTTGGCCATAGTTGCAGCCAAGGGCTTGGAGGATCTGGTACTGTTCGCGGGTTTCAATGCCTTCTGCCACTACCTTCAGACGCAATGAGTGAGCCAACATGAGAATGGTGTGCACAATTGTAGCCGAAGGCTGTTCCCTGTTGAGAGTAGAAATAAACGTGCGATCAATTTTTAGGGTATCAACGGGGAAACGGTGCAAATAGCTGAGGGAAGAGTAGCCTGTGCCAAAGTCATCCATATACAGGCCAATGCCCATGGCGCGGATTTCCTGTAGGGTAGCGATCGCTACCTCC
>NZ_CALGOG010000045.1:0-69238 GCF_937958135.1 uncultured Thermosynechococcus sp.
GAGTCTTGGCTAGGGTTCCCTCGACGCTTAGGAGAGGTGCCCCAAAGGACACCCCCGCCAGAACCTCTCCAGGGGCATTTTCAGCACTGTCCGCCCGACAGCGCTTCTCGAATCTATTTCGCAGCACCAGACCACTGGCAATATCTCTTTGTACTCATAGGAGCATTATAACCTTTAGTCGCTTCTAATGTCACTTAGTCACCTGCACAAAGTAGAATAAGACAGCAATTGGCAGCACACCCACTCTATGGTTACCTCTTGGGCGAAATGGTCATTGCCACGACCTCAACAGCACTCAACTCCGCTGCGCCAAAGGCGATTGCCCAAAGGGCACGCTACGCGATCGCTCCGCCGCCGCTGGAAGTCCGCTGTTCTGAGGTTCCTTTCTGAACGCCTTGTACTTGTCATGGCTGGCCTAGGGACAGGCCTCCTTCTGTGGCAAACCGATGGCCCCCTGATGATTGCTACTCTCAGCGGGGTGGGTACGATTTTTCTCCTCAGCCGGTGGCAACGCCGACTTTTAACGCTGTGGCAGGATCTGCGCCAGCAGGTTCACCACTGGCTATATCATCCCTTTGCCTTGACGGTGGCGGGGGGGGTGCTGGCCTGTTTGGGGACCTATACCCTTCTCCATGTGGGGCAGCACACGGCAGATCCGTGGTTGGTGGTGGCTCTTATCTTCCTTGGCCTGCTGCTGGTGGGTGTCATTGCTCTGCTGGGGACAACGATTGGACAACTGCAACAGCAGCATCAGACCCAACAGGTCTGCCGGTGGTTGACTGACCTCACCCATCCTCAACCCCTGCATCGGCTGGTGGCCATTCGCCAACTTGCTCGTGTCTCTCAGGGCGCCGATCGCCGTCAGGTGCAAGAAGCGCTCTATCTCCTCTTAGGACAGGAAACAGAGCCAATTGTTCGCCGTGCTGCCCTGGAAGTGTTAGAGTACCTCGACAATGCCCCCTAAGTCCTTGAATTGGCTAGAGCAATGGTGCTTAGCTCGCCTCATTCGGGCGATCGCCAATGTCCTTGGTGTTCGGGCACGGCGATTCGACTACGTTGGCTTTATTGAGATCACTCGGCAACTAAAGCAAGGGCGATCGCCGGCGCAGCAGCAGGCCATAGTTGCTAAGGTCTTTGATCTTCTCATCCCGCCGACGGTCAGTGCTCTCATCCGCAGGTTTGTGCGTCCTACCCGCTGGGTCTGTGAAGGGAATGCGTGGTTTGCCACCCGGCTCACAGGTTGGCTAGTTGGTGCCAGCGATCGCTACTGGGTTGAGGTGCTTCTCCCGAATAAATCTCGCCAATGGCAGCAAAGTGGCGTCCGCATTCAAAAATGCCGTTACTTGGCCGAGGGCCAATGCATGGCGCTGTGTGTGAACCTCTGTAAAAAGCCGACAGAGCAGTTTTTTCGGCAGCAGCTTGGCCTTCCTTTAACTATGACTCCCAACTTTAGGGACTATAGTTGCGAGATGGTTTTTGGTACGCCTGCCCATCCGATTCCTGAGCCAACAATTCTCCCCTGTTGGCATGAACCAACCCAAGCCTCCTGTCCCCATGTCTAGGGGCACCCTTTAAGAATGGTTGCAGATTGACAGTTCAAGAGGCCTTGAAATAGGGTAGGGGTGTACTGCTGGAGCAGCAACGATGGGCGTCGGCATTGGCATCAATGGCTTTGGTCGTATTGGTCGCTTGGTTTTGCGGGCTGCCTGGGGTTGGCCTGAGCTGGACTTTCGCCACATCAACGAGATTAAGGGAGGCCCGACTGCGGCTGCTTATTTGTTGGAGTTTGATTCGGTTCATGGCCGTTGGCCCCAAACCATTCAAGCCAAAGAGGGGGCGATCGCCATTGACGATCAGATCATCAGCTTTTCGGAAGCGAAAACCCCAGCAGAGGTGCCTTGGCAAGAGCGGGGAGTCGAGATTGTTTTGGAATGCTCGGGTAAATTCCGAACGCCAGAACAACTGGCTGCCTACTTTGCCGCAGGGGTGAAAAAAGTCATTGTTGCTGCCCCGGTTAAAGAGCAAGCCCTCAACATTGTCATGGGGGTGAATGATCACCTCTACAATCCCCAAGAACACCACTTGCTCACTGCTGCCTCCTGTACGACAAACTGCCTTGCTCCCGTTGTGAAAGTTATTCACGAAACCTTTGGCATTCGCCATGGTTTGATCACCACCATTCACAATGTCACGAATACGCAAACCGTCGTTGATGCTCCCCATAAGGACTTGCGCCGTGCGCGCTCTAGTCTCATGTCTCTTATACCCACGACAACCGGCTCAGCCACTGCCATCGGGCTGATTTATCCAGAACTCCAGGGGAAACTGAACGGCTTGGCGGTGCGGGTACCTCTGTTGAACGCATCGCTCACAGACTGTGTTTTTGAAGTTAGTCGCCCCACGAGTGTGGCAGAAGTGAATGCAGCTCTCAAGGCCGCGGCAGCTGGGGAACTCAAGGGAATTCTCGGCTATGAGGAGCGTCCCCTTGTCTCTGTGGACTACTGCAACGACCCCCGTTCCAGCATTGTGGATGCCCTCTCTACCATGGTGGTGGATGAAACGCAGGTGAAAATTCTCGCGTGGTACGACAACGAATGGGGCTACAGCAACCGCTTGGCGGAATTAGCGCGCTACGTCGCCCTAACTTTGTCCTAGGGAGTCTGCTATGGCTGTGTCCACCAGTGTCCGCAACTACATGATTGTGACCCTCGCCTACTGGGGGTTCACGATTACCGATGGCGCGCTGCGGATGTTAGTGCTGCTGTATTTTAACCAGATTGGCTACACCCCGCTGCAAATTGCCTTCCTATTTCTCTTCTATGAAATTTTTGGCATTATCACTAATTTTCTTGGTGGTTGGATTGGTGCGCGGTTGGGATTAAATGTCACCCTTTACGCCGGCATTGGCTTGCAGGTGATCTCGCTCCTTATGCTTACACCTCTAACACAAGACTGGCCGTTGTGGTTTGCCGTGCCCTATGTAATGACGGCACAGGCGATGTCGGGGGTGGCCAAAGACCTCACCAAAATGAGTTCCAAGAGTGCCATTCGCTTGGTAGTGCCCCAAGAGGCGGAGTCGCGCCTCTTTAAGTGGGTGGCAATTCTGACGGGGTCTAAAAACGCCCTCAAGGGGGTGGGCTTCTTTGTGGGAAGTGTACTATTGACGTTGGCGGGCTTTGTGGCGTCCCTGTGGATAATGGCGATCGCCCTCCTCCTGATCATGCTTACCGGTTTCTTGCTGCCGCGGGGGATGGGGCAGATCAAAAAGAAAATCAAGTTTCGTCAACTCTTTTCCAAGAGCAAGGAGATCAATATCCTTTCCGCCGCCCGCTTTTTCCTCTTTGGGGCGCGGGATGTCTGGTTTGTGGTGGGCCTGCCGGTCTATCTCCAAAGTGTCCTCAACTGGTCATTTTATGAAGTGGGGGGCTTTCTCGCCCTGTGGGTCATTGGCTATGGCGGTGTGCAGTCTGCGGCACCGGTTCTGTTGAAATACCTCAATCGCGGTCGGCCTCCCCAAGCAGCCACTATCCAATTTTGGACATTTACGCTGACGATTGTCCCAGCCGTCATTGCCTTGGGCTTGATGAGTGATTGGAATCCCAATGCCGTCATTATTGGCGGTTTGCTCCTGTTTGGGTTGATTTTTGCCATCAATTCGGCAGTGCACTCCTACTTGGTACTGGCCTACACCGACGATGAAAAAGTGGCCTTGAATGTTGGCTTTTACTACATGGCCAACTCCGGCGGGCGACTGGCGGGAACCGTACTCTCCGGCCTCATCTATCAGATTTGGGGCATTGTTGGCTGCCTATGGGCCTCGGTGGTTTTTGTTCTCTGCGCGGGAATTATTTCCCTAAAACTAGAGGATCCGAAACGGCAGCACCCCTACCCCTCCCTTGCTGTGGGGGATGGTGAATAAATGCAACATTTCCGCACCTGGGTGAGAAGGCAATAAAATTAAAGTACAGCCCTTTAAGGGCAAGGAGGGTCAAACATTTTCTTGCTTGCGCAGAGGGCTGTAGGAGAGGTTCCCCAAGGAAGTGCCATTATGATGCTCCCCCAAGAAATCATCGGCCAAAAAGTCTGGTTAGAAGTGGAACCCGAAGAGGCCTACTATCCAGGTGAGAAAATTCGCGTACAGGCAGAAATTAGCCAGCCCACTGCTCCCCCCTGGTATTATGCTCGCTACATTAATCCGCCGCGCTGGTTCCGTACCCCAGGCCAGTGGCTGACCCACCATGAGGCGGAGATGGCCGTGCTCTTGAATCCCGTCCTAGAGGATTTGGAGCTGGAGGAAGAGAACTACGACGGTGATGAGTTGACGAATGGGGATGTGAGCGATCGCTAGGAAAAGCGAGGTGGCGATCGCCCACGGTTAGCTGTTATACTAGTCTTCATCAAGAGTGGTGTAGTGACAGCACCCATGAACCTTCCACGGGGAAGGGTTCAGAATTCTCCTTCCGTTAGGAAGGGGGGAGTGTCCTTTGTTCAGACTGTTTGGGTGTGGTGGGCAATGTCCCGCCTTTTTTATTTCCTATGCAGATACAAATGCTTTTGCCGGTCGTGCAAACTCTGGCGCAGCAGGTTGCCGATCAAGAACGCCTCAACCTAGTTAGTGTGCAGTGGCTGACCCATCAATCGCCACCCATTTTGCGGGTGGAGGTGCGCCATCCTGAGCAGGACACCAGCCTAGAGGATTGTGAACGACTGAGTCGGGCACTGGAGATGGCCTTGGATGGGCTGCCGGAGTTGGAGTTTGCCTACGTTCTGGAGGTGTCGAGTCCGGGTCTATCGGATTACCTGAGTAGCGATCGCGACTTTGATGCCTTTCGCGGGTTTCCGGTGCGCGTCACCACCACTGCCCCCCATCGGGGCAAAACCCTTTGGGAGGGGAACCTGATTTGCCGCGACGCAGAGAATGTCTATCTCAATCGGCGGGGGCGATCGCTGGCAATTCCCCGCTCCCTCATTGCCAGTGTCCAGCTATATAGCCCCGGCGGTGAACCCTAGCCCAGATTGATTTCTATTTCATCTAGTTAGATCGAGGTTGTAACGGACGATGACTCTCTATCGCTTACCCGGCCTACGCGCCATGATCAATGAAATCAGCCAAGAGCGAAACTTACCCAAGCACGCAGTGCATCAAGCTCTCAAAGAAGCCCTACTCAAAGGATACGAACGCTATCGTCGCAGTCTGCGTCCCGATCATGGCCACTTTGAGGAAGATCACTTTGCCAACTTTGAAGTGGAACTCGACACCGAGCAAGAGGGCTTCCGCGTGTTGGCCACCAAAACAATCACAGAAACGGTACAGAACCCAGATCGCGAGATTGCCCTTGCCGATGTGATTCAGGTGGTGCAGGACGCCCGTGTCGGCGATACGGTGCTGTTGGATGTGACCCCTGACCATCAGGAATTTGGCCGCATGGCCGCCATGCAAACCAAGCAAGTGCTGGCGCAGAAACTGCGAGATCAACAGCGTCGCCTTATCCAGGAGGAATTTAAGGACCTCGAAGGTACGGTACTGGTGGGGCGCGTTCTGCGCTTTGAGCGGCGATCGGTGATTATGGCCGTGCGCAGCGACGCCAGCCAGCCAGAAGTGGAGGCCGAACTGCCACAACGGGAACAACTTCCCAACGATAACTACCGCGCCAACTCCACCTTCAAGGTGTATCTCAAGCGCGTCAAAGAGGGGTCGCAACGGGGACCCCAATTGGAGGTTTCCCGCGCCGATGCCGGCTTGGTGGTCTATCTCTTTGCGAATGAAGTGCCCGAAATTGAAGATGAGGTGGTGCGAATTGTTGCCATTGCCCGCGAAGCCAATCCCCCGAATCACAAAGTCGGCCCCCGCACCAAAATTGCCGTGGATACATTAGAGCGGGATGTGGATCCTGTGGGCGCCTGTATTGGGGCACGGGGATCGCGCATTCAAGCGGTGGTGAATGAACTGCGGGGCGAAAAAATAGATGTCATTCGCTGGTCGCCGGATCCCGCCACCTACATTGCCAATTCCCTCAGTCCCGCACCGGTGGAAGAGGTGCGGCTCATTAACCCCGAAGCGCGTATTGCCCATGTCCTTGTGGCACCGGATAAGGTCTCCCAAGCCATTGGCAAAGAAGGCCAAAATGTGCGCTTGGCAACTCGCCTCACGGGCTGGAAAATCGAGGTGCGCGACAGCTCCCAATACAACTACGAAGAGGAGGATCGCTTGGCCATGGCCGCCCTCGAAGAACAGATTGCGAGTTAGTCAAGATGGCTAATCCCCAACGCCGCTGCGTGGCCTGTGGTCGCTTGGCCGATCGCTCGGAGTTCTGGCGCGTGGTGCGCTGCTGGCCAGATCAAAAGGTGCAGTTGGATCAGGGAATGGGGCGATCGGCCTACCTATGTCGTACGGCGGACTGTCTCAAGGTGGCCAAACAAAAAAAGCGCTTGGCGCGATCGCTCCGCTGTCCCATTCCTGAGGAGATTTTTACCACCCTTGCTGCTCGCTTAAATGCCCATCCTAACCATGACTGACTCCCCCATTTGGCAACCCTTTACGCAAATGAAAACGGCGGATGCGCCCCTGAAGGTGGTGCGTGCCCAAGGAGCCATGCTTGAACTCAGTGATGGTCGGCGGATTATTGATGCCATTTCCAGCTGGTGGGTCACGCTCCACGGCCATAGCCATCCTGTTCTGGCGCAAGCCATCTCCGAGCAGGCGCAAACCCTTGAGCATGTCATTTTTGCCGGCTTTACCCATGAGCCGGCGGAGCAGCTCGCCCACCTCTTGTGCGCCCACAGCCCGGCGGGGTTGCAGCGGGTCTTCTTCTCCGACAATGGCTCCACCGCCGTGGAAGTGGCTCTAAAAATGGCCTACCAGTATTGGCAGCGGCGGGGTCAACCCCAGCGATCGCGCTTTATTGGCTTTGTCGGCGGCTACCATGGCGATACCCTAGGAGCCATGACTGTGGGTCAAAGTTCTCCGTGGTGGCAACCCTTCCAACCCCTGCTTCCCCCCCTAACCCTGTTGCCCTACCCCGCCACCTATCCAGGGGATCCAGAGGCAGCAACCAAGGAGGCACAGGCGATCGCTCAACTGGAGGACACCCTCAAGGCAGACCCAGAGACCTACGCGGCCCTCTTTATTGAACCCTTGGTGCAGGGAGCTGCGGGCATGCGCATGTGCCGTCCCACCTTTTTGCAAGCAATTTCTGAGATCGCCAAGGCCTACGGAGTGTTAGTGGTCTATGACGAGGTGATGACGGGATTTGGTCGTACCGGTGCCCTTTTTGCCTGTGAGAAAGCCGGCACGCAACCGGATCTCCTGTGTTTGTCCAAAGGTTTATCGGGAGGCTGCTTGCCCATTGCCGTGACCTTGGCCACGGAGGAAATTTACCAAGCCTTTTATGATGACGACCCAACGCGCGCCTTTTACCATAGTCATTCCTACACGGGCAACCCCTTGGCCTGTGCAGCAAGTGTGGCTTCGTTCCGGTTGTTGCTTTCAGAGCCAGAGCGCTACCAAAGTTTAGAAACACGCCATTGGCAGTGTCAGCGGCAGTATCTGGCCGATGTCAGCAATCTCAAGCACTTTCGTACCTGTGGCACAATTGCAGCCATGGAATTAGAAACCGAGGCCTCCTACTTTAGTGACCTTGTGCCCCGACTGCGCCGCCGCTTCATTGAATTGGGAGTCCTTCTGCGACCTCTGGGGAATACGCTGTATATTTTGCCCCCCTACTGCATTACCGATGCGGAATTAGCCACGGTCTATCAAGCCATCCGCCAAGTGGCGATCGAGGTGGCTCAGGGGTGCTTTGCCCCCGTCTCGGCTTGAGTGGCCAGGTAGCTCAACAGCCAATTGACAGCAGTGGCACGGCGGGTACGGCGGGGGGTCAGTTCTTTAATTTCATAGCCAGGAAAGCCCAACTGTTCCTTGAGCAGTTGTTTGTGGGCAGGGGGAATCGAGCGCGTCAGTTTGACAATGGCGGGGCGGCTACCCATGAAGTCCGGCGGTTGGGGATAATCTTGCTGCCATTCTGGGGGCACGCGATCGCTCTGCCAAGTTTGAGTGTTGGCGTCATAGCGATAACCCAAGCAGTGCCACAGGAGCTGATTTACCGTGGCATCCTCCAGTTCATCATTAAGAATTTGCCACAGCGTGGTTTCTGTGAGAGGGGGGAGTTGCACATCAGAACTGCTCATTGCCTCGCTTCATCGCTAGCTTTGCTGTTCTCGCGATAACGATTTAATCGTATTGGAATCTTAGTCATCGCTCCATTGCACTGAGTCATTTTTCATTTTTGATCGGAATAGCTGTAAGGGCGAGGCTCCGCTTTCGCCTGATCAGAGGGCATGATCCGCCTCCAGTGGCGACTTAAAGGAGGGGAAACAAGAGTGCGCAGGAGTAACCATAGAGTTTGCAATTCATTGGGGGCTTTCTGCCACTGCCACCGGTTGGGTTCACAAAAAAGTAAGGCGACCAATTGGCGGTATTGAGCGCAGGTTAGGGGATCGAAATAAATCTGTAGGGTCGTTTGATTGGGCATATCCACAATTTGGCCGCTGAGGTCAATGCCTGCCTCCAACAGCCGACAGGTAAGGGAGACACCCATCGCGGAGGGGGGGAGGGGTTGGTGCAGATGAATGATAGCCCCCCCTTCAGAAAGGCGAATGGTCTTGCCCCAAAGGGCAGTGGTTTTGTCCCAAGCAAGATGGAGTTCAACCGTTTGCTGCACATTGAGCCAATCGTAGGGATCGGAACGGGGGCGATCGATGAGGCTATAAAGCGCAAGGGCAAGAATCATGAGATTGTAGAGATTCCAGACCCATGCCAGGAGTAGCCCCTTGGTGTGTAATGCCTGCCAATTCAAGACGGCGGCAACAGCAGAGAGCACAAACAGCACCAAAAGGGGGGCAGCAAGATGCCACTGAACTCGGTAGCGATCGCGATAACTCCCCTTGGGGGTCACCCAGAAGCCCTGACCAAAGGGGCGCCATAACGTGTCAATTACCGTCAAGGTCAAGGGCACACACTGAATCACCGCATAGATATCCGACACCAAGGCAGAGCGACTTTGGCCATTGAGCCAGCGGAACGTACTCACCAGGAGCCAATAATAGGGTACAAAATAGTAGAGCCACTGCCGCAGGGTGGTTTCCAGGGGTACCACCCCCCAAAAAGCGGCAATCAGGGGCAACAGCAGCAACAGTAACCGCAGGGGACTGTGGAACCATTGGGTGATTCCCTCTAGGTGGGCAAGGCGCTGCAGCCAACTGAGATTGGGCACCCGCAGTGGACTTGCTGCAATGAACAATCCTTGGAGGGTACCCCGTGCCCAGCGTTGACGTTGACGAATATGCGCCGCCATTTCCTCCGCACACAGCCCCGCACTGAGACTTTCGTTCAGATAAATGAGCCGATGACCTGCTGCCGTCAATTGAATTCCTGTGTAGTAGTCCTCACTAAGGGATTCGGTGACAAAGCCGCCAATGGCCTCTAGAGCCGATCGCCGCACCACAAAAGAACTGCCGTAGCACAGCGCTGTTTCAATGCCATCCCGCAGGACTTGATAATGGCGGGAGAAGATCTCCACCTCTTGAGGCAGGTAATCCTCGAGGCCAAGGTTGCGGGCAATAGGGTCGGGATTATAAAAGCTCTGGTAGGTTTGTACAAGACCAATGTCAGGCCTTTGGAAAAAGCCCACCGTGCGGGTGAGAAAGTTGCGCGTGGGAACAAAATCAGCATCAAAGATTGCAATCAGTTCACCTTGGGTATGGCCAAGGGCATGGTTGAGGTTGCCCGCTTTGGCGTGGCGATTGTCTGGCCGGCTGAGGTACTCACAGCCTAATTCCAAGGTCAATTCCCGGAGAGCAGGGCGACGGGTATCGTCAAGAACATAAATCCGCTTGTGGGGATAGTCAAGGGCTTGGCAGCCGACAATTGTGCGTCGCAAAATTGTCAGGGGTTCATTGTAGGTGGGAATCAAGATATCCACCCAAGGTTGATAGTGGCCACTTTTGACTGCAAGGGCAGCGGCATCGGCTTCGGGACGACGATTTTTAATGTGCAAAAGCAGGTATAGTTGCAAGCCATAGCCCGCCATCATAAAACTTTCAATGCCCAGCAGGAGTAAACTGAGGGCCGCTTCTAGGGGGGTGCGCAGATTGAGGGTGGCGAGAGACCGCCACAGCAGATAATGCAGCATCAGGGCTATTAAACTGCCCACCACAAGGACACGCGCCCACAGCTGCTGCACCTTCCCCCAGCGCAAAACGACACTGCTGAGGATCACCATCAAGCACAGAGGCCAAAAAATCCACGGTTTGTCTAACTGTTCCACCGCAAGCCAAGGCACGAGGATGGCCATCGCTGAAGCCTCAATCAAGAGTTTAAGAAGATACCGGGCGGCATCCCCCGCCGCTATCAAGATAATGTAACGAAATATAAACTAAGCTTTAGACAAGCACAGGACTTTCAGGGGTTCCTGCCGTAGCGATCGCCCCCAGCGGTATGTCAGGATGAAAATCACCAAATTTTGATGAGCTGATGGAATGCTATGACCGCTTCCCCAGATGGCACAAACTTGCCGCCCTTTGTTTTTCACAACCAATTTCAAGGTTGGATGGAAGTTTATGCACCGGTGCAGCGCTACGAAACTTACCTCAACAATCACCAAGAATGGTTTCATCGCTGTGCCCATCCCATGAAAGCAGAACCGGTGGGTCAGCACGGCTACATTCTCACCATTGGTCGCTACGGTTCCCATGGCTATGAGGTGGAACCCAAGATTGGCCTACACCTGCTGCCCCAAGAGCAAGGAGTCTATCGCATTGAAACGATTCCTGTCCCAGAGCAGCCCTTTTTGAACTATGAGGTGAATTTTCAAGCGGCCATGGCCCTAGTACCGATGCGCGCCAATCCAGACACGGATGAGGAGCTATTGCACCTGAATGTGGTTGACTACACCCGCGTGAATTGGGAGCTGGATTTGCGGGTAACAATGTACTTTCCTCGATTTATCTATCGGCTACCCCACGGTCTAGTGCAAGGCACAGGCAATCGGGTCTTGGCTCAGATTGTCCGTCACGTCTCCTACCGCCTAACGGCAAAGGTTCAAGACGATTTCCACAAAACGATTGGCCTCAATTTGGGCAAACGCTGGCGACGCAAACGATTCCATGCTGAGCGGGTGCGCGTCCTCACCCCAACCCCCGATACGCTTGACGAGCCTGCGCCACCTGCTGCTTGAGCATGATCACATCGCTGCTGAGTTGACTCCCCATCCCAATGGCGATCGCCCCTGCCCTCCAGAGGGGTACCACATCCTCCCAGCCAATACCCCCACAGGGGATGAGGGGAATCTCAGCAAACAGGGGTCGCACTGCCCGCAGATAGCTTGCCCCCCCCACCGCCATAATGGGAAACACCTTGACCGCCACTGCCCCTGCTTGCCACGCGCGGAGAATTTCCGTTGGCGTCAAGGCACCCAAAATAAGCGGACAATTGGCCTCCTGGGCAAGGGGCACCACCTCTGTCGCGGTGTGGGGAGTCACAAGAAATTGCGCCCCCGCGGCGATCGCTTCCTCAGCCATCGCTGGCGTTTTGAGACTAGCAGCTCCTATCGTGCAGTGGGGAGAGTCTCGACGGAGTTGGTGCAACACCCCAGCAGCGTCAGGAGTAGTCCATGTCACCTCTAGGCAGGTGAAGCCCGCTTGGATACACACCTGAGCCTGGGCGATCGCTTGCGCAGGATCGGCCGCCCGCACCACGGCAATCAAGGGCAGACCTTGCAAAAACTCTAACTGCTGCGGCTTGGGCATGGCGTCATAACCATTGGAGGTGGAAGGGCAGTGATAAGATGAAAAGTTTCCCTACCCCTAAACTACGGTATATTGGCAATACCCTTGCGAGTCTCAAATGGGTGATAGCGTCAAAATCCTGAGTGAAAATCGCCAAGCGCGCTTTCAATACGAAATTCTAGAAACCTATGAGTGTGGGCTAGTGCTGCTCGGCACGGAGGTCAAGTCTATCCGTGCTGGCAAGGTGAATTTACGGGATGGTTTTGCCCGCATCCGCAATGGCGAAGCGTGGTTAATGAATGTCCACATTTCGCCCCACGAGAGTACCAACCAATCCTATAACCACGATCCCCTGCGCGATCGCAAGCTTCTTCTCCACAAGCAAGAAATCCGCAAGCTGGTGGGCAAAGTGGAACAAAAGGGACTGACCCTTGTGCCCCTGAAGCTTTACCTCAAAAACGGTCGAGTCAAGGTCTCCATAGGGCTGGCTCGCGGTAAGAAACTCCACGACAAACGCCAAGCCCTCAAGCAGCGGCAAGACAAACGGGAAATGGAGCGGGCAATGAAGCAGCGCTAAGTTTAGCTTTGCGGTTTTGGAAGCGGGCTGGCTTCTGTACTGACGGGCAAGATGGGTGCAGGAGTAGGGCTTGGTGCACCTGCCGTTGCCGCCTCCCAAGAGTCATTGGTGAAATACACATGGCCAAGCACGTTGCCTTCATAGGTGCGCCGCGTTAGCCGCCATGTGGGTTCCAGATGGAACTTGAGGAACTGTCCCTCCTGGAGACCATGGGTACGACCAATAATCATCCGCGGGCCACCGCGATTGCTGCTGCCGACAAGGAGTAGCTCGCCATCTCCTCTTTCAATGCGCAGATTGTACTGCAACCCTAAATCCTGTTGAGCCACCCGAATCGAGTAACCGTTGCTATCGGTGGCACGACCACAAATGCCCGTGAAGTCAAACGTAGTCAACAGCGGATCGATCACCACCGGGTTACTGCCCGATTCGCTCCAGCAGGGACGCGTATCCTTAATTTGCTCTACCACCAGTAGGCGATACCCACCGCGGGCAAGGGGCACAGCCATTACGGCATAGCGGCTTTGATCCACTTCTGTTTGGGTAAACATATTGGCTTGGGCAGGTCGAGGGGCCATTGCTCCCAAACAGGCCACAGTCAGTAGGCTCAGACCGAGTTTTTGCCAGGATTTCATAGGGACACTCCTCAACAGAACTTGGAGGTTTTGACAGCTAAAGGTATGCTACTGTTCCACTACGATCCACGCCGAGGAACTATCAAAATTCTGGGAATTATTTTTCAAATTTTCAAACCTCAGCGGTGAGCAGTTAGATCTAGGCCAATCACTTGGGTATGTTGTCCCCGTGCTTGGGTGACCCCAATGGTATGCTCAGCCGCCTCAATCATGGGTCGCCGCAGACTGACAACGAGAAACTGTGCTTCTTGGCTCTGCTGCTGAATCATTTTGGCCAGGCGCTCAACATTGGCGCCATCGAGAAACATATCCACCTCATCAAAGGCATAGAAAGGGGAGGGGCGATAGCGTTGGAGGGCAAAGATAAAACTTAGCGCTGTTAGGGATTTTTCGCCCCCCGACATTGAGGCCAAGCGTTGCACGGGTTTCCCCTTGGGGTGTGCCACTAGATTCAGACCCCCTGCAAAGGGATCCTCAGGCGTTTCCAGTTGTAAATATCCATCGCCATCGGAAAGGGTGGCAAAAATGGTTTGGAAGTTGGCATTGACGGCCTCAAAAGCTTCACGGAAGGATTGGTGACGAAGAGTTGTGAAGTTCTCAATCCGCAGTAAGATCTCCGTGCGCTCGGCTTCTAGAACGGCAAGCTTCGCCTGGAGTTCCCTAAGCCGCCCTTGGGTCTCCTCAAATTCCTGAATTGCCAGCATATTGACAGGTTCCATGGCCTGGAGCTGTTTTTCTAGGGCTTGGCACTGCTGTTGAATATCGCTGAGGGAAAGGTCAGGAGGCACGTCGGGTAATGGCTGCGGTAAGGGGGGTACCTCAATGGTGCTCAATTCCTGAAGGTGTGCTTGCAGCGTGGTGAGGGTATCGCTGGCTTTTTGGTATTCCCACTCCAGCTGTTGAGAGTCCTTTTGAGACTGCCGCAGTTGGTAGTCTTGGCGATCGCGATCGCTTTTAAGGTGACCGAGACGAGCGTCCAACTCCCTCAGGGCAGTTTGGGTCTTTTGAATTTGTGTGGCCAAGTCCCCCAGGGTTTGCTCGAGGGTCTGCTGCTGGCACAGTGTCTCCTGTTGGGCTTGGCGCAGTTGCCGTATCTCCTGCTCCGTTTGGCGTTGGGCTTGCTTCAGTTGCTCGAGTTGGCGCTGGCGATCGCCCAAGGCTTGATCCACCGCTTGTAGGGCGGCCAGATGGTCAGCGTGGATTTTCTCCTGGGCTTGAATTTGTTCCTGAAGCTGCTGCCACTGCTGATGGCAAGGATTGGCTTCAAGGGCATTCAGGGCAAGGCGTTCTGCGGCAAGTTCTGCTTCCAGTTGAGGAAGACGAGTCTCTAGGTGCGCAAGTTCAGTTTCTGCGGTGGTTAACTCTTGGCTGAGGTGCTGCTGTTGCCGCTTTAGGTCTGCCTGTTGGGCAGTGAGGCGCTGCTGTTGCTGTTGGAGTTGCTCCCATTGCCGCTGGCGATCGCGATGGCTTTGACGGGCCTCGCTCAGGGCTTGGCTCAGTTCATTGACTAGGCGCTGTTTTTGACCACGCTCTTGTAAGAGGCGATCCAGTAAGCGCTCCAACTCCCCAAGGCGATCGCGCAACCGTTCAGCTTCTGCCGACTCTTGGGGGGTAACCCCCTGACCAAAATGCAGCATGGGGGTGCGACTGTGGCTCCCCCCCGTCATTGCCCCTGAAGGTTCCAGTAAGTCCCCGTCTAGGGTTACCATCCGATACTGCCCCAGGTATTGTCGCGCTGCCTCAAGGGTCTCGAACACCAGCGTACTGCCAAACACATAGGCAAAAATTGGCGCATATTGCGGTTCAAAGGTAACGAGATTCAAAGCATAGTCAACACAGCCCGCTAAGGCAATGGGAGGGAGGGGCTTGGGACGTGCCATCTGATTCAGGGGCAAAAATGTTGCTCTGCCGGCCCGTTCCCGTTTGAGGAGGGCGATCGCCGCCGCTGCCACACGGTCATCTACGACAACGATATTCCCTAGGCGTGCGCCAGCTGCAATTTCTAACGCCAGTTGATAGCGGGGTTCCACCTGTCCCAGCTGCGCCACCAATCCCAGCACACCCGGTATCTCAGCACTTAAAACCAGCCGAGCCGCAGAGCTTCCTTGGGTTTCTTGGACGGCCTGTTGCCGCGCTTCCAGTTGATCCAGTTCCCGCTGCTTTTGTCGCTGTTCTCGCTCAAGGCGTTGATAGGTTTCTTCACTTAAGCGCAATTGTTGCTGTGCCCTTGCTAAGTCTTGGGCAAGGGTTTGCACTTGCTGCTCCTGCTGGCGGACTGCTGTCTTGGCTTGAGCAAGGGCATCTTCCAATTCCAGTTGTTGGGTGTTGAGGGCAGTGAGCGCTTGATTGAGTTCCCCCTGGCGCTGGCGCAACTGTTGCGATCGCTCCTGAAGGCGAGAAAGCTCACTACGACTCGGTTCCAGTTCGTGGATCAGGGCATCAATCCGCTGTCGCCGCCGACTGTGCTCCTGAAACCAAGTTTGGGCGGCTGCACTTAACTCCTGAGCTTGCTGCCGCAGGGCGTCGAGGGTGGCTTGGCTGGTGGCAACTGCTTGGACTAGGGGGAGGCGATCGCCCCCTTGCTGTTCTAACTCTGCAGCGAGTTGCTGTTGCTGCAACCGTTGACTGTGGTACTGGGCTTGTCGTTGCCGTAGTTGTTCCCCCAACTGTTCCTGCTGCTGCTGGTAAGCGGTTTGCTGGCGTTGATACTGGCGCTGTTGGGCATAGAGATCGGCTAGCGCTGCTTGCAGGCGGAGGTACTCTTCTTCGCCGAGGACTTTCACCTGCTGATTGAGGTGTTCTAGCCTGACGGCTGCCGCTTCAATCTCTTGAGCCTTTTGCTGTAGTTGTGCTCGGCGTTGGTCTTGTTCTTTTTGCAGCCCTTGAATCTCGGCTTGCAGCCGTGTTTTTTTCTGTTCACGGGCTTGCCATTGGCGCACCAGCCGCCATTGCTCTCGCTCTTGCAGTTCCAATCGTAGAGCTTGATATTTTTCCGCTTGCAGGCGTTCCTTTTGCAGGCGATCGCGCTGTCGAATCAATTCCTGCTCAACAATGCGCAAGCGTTCTTCACGCTCCTTGACCGTATCTAACTTTTCGCGAGCTTGGGCAATCTTGCGGTCAAAATCCGCCACCCCCGCCAACTCGTCAATAATTTCCCGCCGTGCCTTGGCATTCATCGAAATGATATTGGTGACATCCCCCTGCAAAACCACGTTATAGCCTTGGGGATAGATACAAAACGCCTGTAATTGATCGTGCAATTCATTCAGCGTGCAGGGTTGATCATTCACCGCGTAGGTCGAGGTATAGGTGCCCTGCTGGGTTACCCGCAGTCGCCGCGTCACCCGCCATTCCGTTTCGGCATCCAGTGCAAAGGTCACCGTGACTCGTGTTTCGACAACACCATGGCCGCGTCGTGTTTGGCTGTGGTTCACCAAATCGGGCAAGCGTTCGGCTCGCATCCCCTTAGACCCTGCAAGGCCGAGGGCAAAGAGCAACGCATCCAAAAGATTCGACTTCCCTGAGCCATTGGGACCTGAAATGACCGTAAACCCCGGCAGCAGCGGAATTACCGTTGTGCCGCCAAAGGACTTAAAATTTGTGAGTTCTAACTGCTTGATGTACACAATTCAGGACGCTGCTCAACGATATACATCCTAGCTGCAAAGCATAGCTAGGTAATTGCTGAGTACATCGCACATGAACGGTTTGGCCGGCCCTATTTCTCAGGCAGTTATTCCCAGTACCAGTACAGGGATGTCAATATCCGCAACGCCACGATGCTCTAAACTCCAAACACTTGGGAAGACTCCTTCCATTCTTCAGGAATTTGGGAGACTTTCTCCTTTCCTGTAGGCTGATAGATCGGTTTGCCTAGGGGACGATAACGGAGAGTACCATCGTAATATGCCTGAATGCGTTGACGGGCTATCTCCACATAGGTTATTGCTCTTTCGCAACCCATTGCCCGCCGATCATGCATGAGCGCAGCAATCAATGCAGAACCAACCCCCATATAGGGATCGAAGACCCAATCCTCTCTATTGGTCAGTGCCAGAATACAACGTTCAACCAGCTCAATGGGAAACTGGCAAGGGTGGATCGTTTTCTCTGGATGGTTAGACTTGACGTTAGGAATCTCCCAGACCAGCTCTTCCCAGTCTTGGACTAAGATTTCCCATACATCAGAGGGATTTTTTCCCAGCGGGTTTCCCGATGGCTTTCCCTTATTGGGACCTTTGAAATGACGTTTGCCAGGGTATTTGGCTGGAACTCGAACTGCGTCAAGGTTGAAGATGTAATTATCGGATTTCGTGAACCATAAAATAGTCTCGTAACGCCCTGAAAAGCGCCTAGAGGCATGTAATCCATGCCCAAATTTCCAAACAATGCGATTACGCAATTTCATGCCCAGCTCTTTGAAGATCGGATAGTAGAGAATATCAAGGGGGTAAACTTCTCCATCTTCAATAAAATTACCGACTTGCCAGCAAATACTGCCATCCTCTCTCAAGATACGGTGAAGTTGAGCAATCAATTGAGATTGAATTTTTAGATATTGGTCAACTGAAAGCCGATTCTCATAGTCTTTTCCTAGGTTATAGGGGGGCGAAGTTACAACTAGGGTAACCGAATTATCGGGAATCTGTTGCACAAAATCATTAACATCACCACAAAAAATAGTAATACGAGCATCCGGTTTGAAATTTGTTTCGATGGGTGCGATAGATTTGACATTAGATAACAATGGAATTTGATTCAAATTCTACTCCTGCCCTCTATTAGGCCTAGGGATTGATCTCACCTTTGATTTCGCTATGCCCATTATGCCCAAAGGCGATTCCCTTGTTTGCCACGGCAAATCGGTTTAGAATTAAATAAATCATAGTCGTTTCGAGTTTATTTTAGCTATGACACCGCCACGGATTGAAAATGTTGTCATTATTGGGTCTGGCCCGGCGGGCTACACCGCAGCTATCTATGCCGCTCGCGCTAACCTCAAGCCCTTTATGTTTGAAGGCTATCAAATTGGGGGGGTGCCGGGGGGACAACTCATGACCACCACCGAAGTGGAAAACTTTCCCGGCTTTCCTGAAGGCATTCAAGGGCCAGAACTGATGGCACGAATGAAGGCGCAAGCACAGCGCTGGGGCACGGAAATGGTCACCGAAGATGTGATTCAAGTGGATTTCAGTCAACGCCCGTTTCTTGTTCGCTCAGCGGAGCGGCAGGTGTATGCCCACAGCGTGATTATCTGTACTGGGGCAACGGCCAAACGGCTCCATCTTCCCGGCGAGGAGCAGTATTGGACAAAGGGGGTGTCCGCCTGTGCCATTTGTGATGGGGCAATGCCCATTTTCAAAGATGTTGAACTAGCGGTGATTGGCGGTGGTGATACTGCGGCGGAGGAAGCAATCTATCTCACCAAATACGGCTCCCACGTTCATCTCCTTGTTCGCGGTGACAAGATGCGGGCCAGTAAGGCAATGCAGGATCGCGTGTTTGCCAATCCCAAAATTACAGTACACTGGCAAACCGAAGCACGGGAAATCCTGGGCGATGGCAACTTAATGACAGGTCTGCGGATTATCAATAAAGCCACAGAGGAAGAATCCATCCTGCCGGTGCGCGGTCTATTTTACGCCATTGGTCACACACCCAATACCCAACTTTTCAAGGATTTTCTGGAATTGGATAGCGTCGGCTATATTGTCACCCACCACGGGACACAAACGAATGTGGAAGGGGTCTTTGCGGCAGGGGATGTTCAAGATCACGAATATCGGCAGGCGGTCACCGCCGCGGGCAGTGGCTGTATGGCGGCACTAGAGGCCGAGCGTTGGCTTTCGGCGCAGGGTCTAATTCAGGAGTTTCGCCAAGCAGTAACCGAGACCAACCCCCCAGAAACAGCGAAACCCACTGCATCCTCCGAGCAGGCGTTTGATCCCCATGCCATTAAGCATCGGGGTAGCTATGCGTTGCGCAAACTCTTCCACGAGAGCGATCGCCTGCTGTTGGTGAAATATGTCTCCCCCACCTGTGCCCCCTGCCATACCCTCAAGCCCATTTTGGATCGGTTGGTGGAGGAGTTTGACGGCAAGGTGCAATTGATTGAAATTGACATCACTGAAGATAGCGCGATCGCCGAGCAAGCGGGAGTTACCAGTACACCTACAGTTCAGCTCTTCAAAAATAAAGAACTCCTAGAGGAGATTGTCGGGATGAAACCCAAAAGCCACTACCGCGAAACCCTCCAACGCTATCTTGCCTAGGCTCGAGCCACTGAGGGGCATGCTCAGTGAGATCGGACTGCTCACCCTAGCGGGTCTGGCGGCAGGTGTGGTCAATGCCCTTGCCGGTGGGGGAACCCTGCTGAGTTTTCCGGCCTTGGTGGCGATCGGCCTGCCGCCGCTGGTTGCCAATCTCACCAGCACGGTTGCCTTAGTTCCCGGTTACTTGGGAGCTACGGTGGCACAGCGCGAGGAGCTGCGGGGTCAACCATGGCGCCTAGGTTGGCTCTTTGTCAGCGCTGTGGTAGGGGGGATGACAGGGGCAATGTTGCTGCTGCACACCAAGGAGGCGGTGTTTAATGCCTTGATTCCCTACTTGCTTTTGCTAGCTGCTGTCCTCTTGGGAGTTCAAGAACAGGTGCGAGCTTGGCTAGGCCGGCGGGTGAATGCCCCTGCGATTTCTGAGGCGGGGGCGATTCCTCTTGTCTTTCTGGCGGCGGTCTATGGCGGCTACTTTGGGGCAGGTGTGAGTGTGATTCTGCTGGCAGTGTTGGGAATTGCCTTCGGCGACAATTTGACCCGCCTCAATGGCTTGAAGCAAGTTTTGGCCTTTGGTACCAATGCTGCCGCCGCTGCCTTTTTTGTCCTGTCGGGGGAGGTGGTGTGGCCTGTTGCTGTGGGGATGGCGATCGCCACCATTGTTGGCGGTTTTTTGGGGGGGCAATTTGCCCGCGCGGTTAACCCCGTGCTCTTACGCCGCATTGTGGTTCTTTTGGCGGTCGTACTGGCAATCGTTTACTGGTTGCAACAGCGATAAATACCCCGCCGCAGATTGTGAATTCCACAGAGTTGGCTAACAAAGCCCGTGACGAGGATTGAACTCGTGGCCTCACCCTTACCAAGGGTGTGCTCTACCACTGAGCTACACGGGCGAGAATTCCCAGAGCTTTATCATAGCCCATTAAGGGGAGAATTGTACCACTGAGCTGCAAGTTTTTCTTAAAAGTTTCGCCGAGAGAAAATTAAGGTGGCGATCGCCAGGAGCGCCACTGTATAAATTACCCCATAAAAGGCATTGACCCCCAGTTCCAGGGGGGAGGGCAGGATCCCATAGACCGCCGTATTCTTAAAGTCTAGGCGAGATAAATCAGGAAAGATCAGATAGAGCAGCTGCAAGAGTTGGCGCACTCCCTCACTCTCGATTTTTTGACCCAGACGAACTAAATTTTGGCTAAAGTGCCCCATAAAGTAGAGGGCGACTGTTAACAGCGTTGCAATCAGGGAACTGGTAAAACTCCCAAAGAGCAGCGCTGCCGCCGTGAGCAGCGATAGCTGAAGCACAATATAGAAGGAGGTAACGATCAGAGGCCCCGCGGGATAGGCAAACTGATTTAGGCTCATCAAAATAAACAGAATCAGCGTCATCAGTGCCACCAGCACCAGCAGAACCGCCGAGAGACCTAAATGCTTGCCAATAATAAATTCTGCGCGGCTGATGGGCTTGGCCAACATCACTAGGATGGTGCGTTTTTCCACTTCTTTATTGAGGAGACCACCCCCCACAAAGGCGGCAATCATTAGGCCAAAGAGAGAAATTCCCCCCATTCCCACATCGAGGCTGATTTTGTCTTGGGTTCCCGCTGATACCTGCCCCAAAATGAGAATTGCTACGGCAAAGCTGAGGGCAAAGAGCGCCGTGACATAGAGAACCCGTTCCCGCAGGATTTCATTAAAGACATTGCGGCTAATTGTCCAGAGGCGACTCAGCGTTAAGGGCAACATCTCCTGTCCTTCTTGAATTCTTGAATTTACTTTTCTCTCAAAGAATACCCAATTTTGTTGTTGCCCTAGCCTCTTGCTTAGACATTCCTGGTCAGACTTTAGACGGTAGTGGTCAAGCTTTCCCCCAATTCTAGGGCTTCTGGCGCCCACAGGAGGCCCTTAAGCAGCGGTCAAGGACACCGGCGATCCGTATTGCCAAGAAACTCCTAGAGAACCAGAAGGGGAGTAAAATACCTTGGATACTTTTAAGAAATCACCAAGCAATCGCCAAGAACTCGCGATGCTCGTCTTTAGGTCAGCCACTGCCATCCCACTTCCAGAGGACAGTTCTCTCCTCCTTTTTCCCCAGAACTTCAAAGCCAGTGTGTCACAATAGGCGGTGGGGACGCAGTTAGGGAAGTTCAACATTGATCTTTTTGGAGAGGGTGCACCGTGTCCATAAGTTCAAGGGTTGATTCCCACACCGCTGAGTTGGCCATCCTGCGGGTGAGTGGCTTGCGCTGTGCCGGCTGTGTGCGATCGCTAGAAAATCAGTTGAAAGAACAGCCAGGCGTAGATGCTGCGGCAGTGAATCTAGTGACGGGAACCGCCGTTGTCACCTATTCCCCCACCCAGACAACCCCCCTTGCCATTGTTGAGAGCCTAAACAAAGGGCGGTTTCAAGCTACCCTTGCCGAAGCCAATGCCCCCTTAGAACTGCCTGCTTCTCCGGAGGAAGCCTCTTTGCCAAGGCTGGGGATTGCCCTTGTGCTCCTCATTCTCTCCAGTGCCGCCCATGGGATTGATCTGCTGCCGGGTCACTGGCCCATGTTAGAAGCCATGATCTGGCATTGGGGGTTGGCCACCGTTGCCCTTCTCCTGCCGGGGTGGGAGATTCTGCGGGAAGGGATAATAGGCCTGATCCAACGTTGCCCCAATATGAATACGCTGGTGGCGCTGGGGGCTTTGGGGGCTTACCTCACCAGTACGGTGGCGTGGCTGTGGCCGGCCTTGGGCTGGGAGTGTTTCTTTGATGAGCCGGTGATGATCCTTGGCTTGATTTTGCTGGGACGCAGTCTTGAGCAGCGGGTTCGTCAACAGGCACAAAAGGACTTGCGATCGCTCCTTGCCCTTCAACCCCCACGGGCACTGTGGCAGCCCAGTTTAGAAAGCACAGACCGCTGGCCCATTCCCGTGCAACAAATTCAGGTGGGAGACTGGCTGTGGGTGGCGGCCGGGGAACCCTTTCCCGCCGATGGCACGATTGTAACGGGAGAAACTTGGGTGGATGAATCCCTTCTTACGGGGGAATCCCTGCCCGTCGCCAAAGGGGTGGGGGACTCTGTCCTTGCAGGCAGTCGCAATGTGGGAGCGGCAGTTACCCTCAGGGTAGAACGCTGTGGCCGTGCCTCATTTTTAGGCCAGATTTTAGACTTGGTGGTGCAGGCGCAAAACCGCAAAGCACCCGTGCAGCAGATGGTGGATGTGGTGGCCGGCTATTTTTGCTATGGGGTGCTGGGGCTGGCAGGAGTAACGCTTGTCTTTTGGGGGGCGATCGCCCCCCATCTCTTTCCGGCACTGACCTATAATACGCCCCTGTTGTCCCTCAAGCTCTCCTTAAGTGTTTTGGTGATTGCCTGCCCCTGTGCCCTTGGCCTTGCCACCCCCATTGCCCTACTGGTGGGCACCAGTCGCGCTGCTGCCAAAGGTTTAATTATTCGCGGTGGCGATGTTCTCGAGCGCGTTCAACAGGTGGACACAATTATTTTTGATAAGACAGGCACGCTGACAACGGGCGAACTGGCAGTGGCCGAGATGAACCTGTACGGCCATGACTCCCCAGAGGAGGTGCTGTATCTACTGGCCAGCCTAGAGCACAAGAGTCACCATCCCCTTGCTGTGGCAATTCAAAAGGCATGGGCGGCCACGGGGCAAAACCGAGAACTCGCAACGGTGACAGAGAGTGAAACCGCCCTAGGACTGGGGATCAGCGGTTACATTGAGGGGCAGTACTATCGGGCTGGGCGCCTCGATTGGCTACGCACCCAGGGCGTGGATTGTCCTTCCCTAGAGCTAGAAACCCATGTCGCCCTAGCCTGCGATCGCCGGCTGATGGCGGTAGTGACTTTTCGCGATCGCCTCCGTCCAGAGGCAGTGAGCACCGTCCAAGCTCTGAAAGCCCAGGGCTACGAGATTCACGTACTCACGGGAGACACCGCCAGGGCGACGCAGCAACTCCTAGGCCCTCTTGGCCTACCGCCAACGCACCTCCACACCGACCTGCAGCCGCACCAAAAGCTCGCCCTCATTGAAGGGTGGCAGACCCAGGGCAAAGCCGTGGCCATGGTGGGGGATGGCATGAACGATGCCCCTGCCCTAACGGCCGCCCAAGTGGGAATTAGCCTAGGCACCGGTACCGAGGTGGCCATGGAAGCAGCGGATATTATCCTTACTCGCAATCACCTAGAGGATGTGCTCACCGTGTTGGCCCTCAGCCGTGCCACCTTCCGCAAAATTCAGCAAAATCTTCTCTGGGCCGTCGCCTATAACATCGTTGGTTTACCCCTTGCCGCCGGTGTGGGGTTACCCCTATGGGGACTCAGTCTCACGCCCGGCATTGCTGCAGCTTGTATGGCCACCAGTTCAATTGCCGTTGTCCTCAACTCCCTCAGTCTCCGTCGAGCAAACTAACTCACGAATCTGCTGGGCGTTGGCGGGGGTGAGTCGTTTTTTATGGGGCAGGACAACAACTGCCGGCCCGCGTTTGCATTCTCCCATACAGCCAGTCGCTTTCAGGACAATGGGGAGCCTTTGGGCTGCTAGTTCTTGCCACAATTCCTTGGCGCCCCGGCGACAGCAGGAAGATTTTTGACAAATGAGTACCCTACAGAGCCGAGCACTCTTTGCTACTGAGGCTGGGGCTGTTGCTAAAAACTCTAAATGGCTGGCTTTATACTGCTTGACCCAGCCATCGTACTTATCGCTGATCGTTCCCTCTAGGCGCAAGCGATCGCCCACCTTGGGAGGTTGTGCCAACTCACGCCGCAGCGACTTTTCCAACTTAATCCAGACTCTACCCGTTGCTGTTTTCAGAATCACAACCTTAGGTAGTCCCTTTTTATAGAAGACCTCTTCGACGGTACCCTCAAGGCTAAATACTGGCAACTCCTTAGCGCCCCGACCCATAAACGTAGCACCTTGTTAGCAATATTTCTCAATAGATTAAGGATAGCAGACAAGGGTGGAGCCGGGGGGTCTAAAGCGTGGTCGGCGCCCGCTGCGGCAATAATCCAATAATCAGGTCAACCGGAGAGAATCCGCTCCCACTCGGCCAATAGATTGTCAATACTCAAGTCCGGCGGGCTAGTGGAGGTGCCATCAGGAGGGCTGCCCACCTCCTCGACACTATTGGGAAAGAGTTCTTCGAGAGTAGGCTGAGTAGCAGAGGGTTCCCCTGAATTGAGATCGGCCACTAAGTAAATTTGGCGAATGTCTGGCGGCAGATACTCCACGATGCGCGCTAACCCCTCTTCTAGTTGTCGGTTGAGTTCCTCAAGGCTGTAGGTTTCCCCTTGCACTTCTAAGTAGGCGCGTACACGTTCAAGACTCCAATGGAATGTCTGCGTCGTCACCAGCACCAAGCGACTCAGGGGACTGAGGTAGGCAAGGCTGGCTTCCAGGTAGCACCAAAGGGGGGGTGGAGCAGCTTGAAGAACATAGGTAATCTGTTCGATGCCGGGGAGTTCCTCTTGGATCAGGGTGGCGGTGCGATTGACAATCCAATTGCGTAGGGAGTGAGCTTCCTCATCACCCACTTTCACCCCCTCAGGGGTAAACTCCACCAGGTCAAGGCTGAAAAATAACCCATGCCACACCTTGGCAAAAAGATAGTCCACCTGCACCGGCGATCGCCCGTGGTGCTGTAGCACACTGTAAACAAGAGGGCCGTAGCGACAGTAGAGGGCAACAAAGTAGCAGCCACGATCGCGCTCCTTTTGAAAGTGTTGCACCAACTCCTCATCGGACCAAGTGAGTAACGGCTGAATCAGGGGATGTTGCCGCTCCGGGATCCTAGGAAAGGAGAGAACCTTGACCATACTCCCTGCCACTGAATTAGACACACTGTCCTACGCCTTCGTCAATTGGCCTATGCAGAATTCATCCTCAGTTCAGCCTTGGGTGCGATCGCGAAACAAAGGCAGGTAGTCGCGGCTCTCTGTCCCCAGCCAGCGGTCCCAAAAGGTGAAATAGAGGCCATAGTTACAGCGAAACTGGCTGTGGTGCAAACTGTGGTGCGTTGCGCCAATTAGCCACTGCCCCAGCCAATGCTCAGCAAAGCCACGGGGATAAATCTCTAAGTTCAAATGGTTAATCACACTGGAGACCGTCATGAGGCTCAATTGAATGACAATCGCATAGGGATGCAGCGGCACAAGTACAATAATCAGTGGCAGAAAAATTGCCTGTAGGAAGGCCTCCCAGGGGTGAAACGAAAAGGCAGTCCAAGGGGAAGGGACAATGCTGTGGTGATGCACGCGATGGATACGACGGTAAATTTTGGGGTGGTGCATCCAGCGATGGAGCCAGTAATAGTAGGTTTCGTGGAGCAGCAGCACAAGACCAATGCTCAAGGGAAAGTAGAGATAGTCCCAGAGGGAATTCAACTCCAGATAAACCGCCGTCCAGCCCCGCTGCCACATCACTGCGGCGATCGCCCCTGCGAAGGCAAAAATAGCCGCTGTCAGCAACGACCAGCCAAACTCCTGCCAAAACTGTCCCCGCTGGTAGGGGCGCAAATTGACCCGCCGCTTCTTGAGAGGCGTCCAGCGTGCCACTGCATATAGGAGCGAAAAAAAGCCCGCCACCAACACAAGGCGGCTAACCACCATTAAAAACATGACCCCAACCATAATGGTAAAGAGGCGGGGGTCACTGAGGTTGTAGGGAATCATGCGAGAAAGTGCTAAGTGCGCCTTCTAAACCCAGCCCAACCAGTGGAGCAAGCCCTCCCCTGTCCAATATTCCCACAGCAAAAGAATTACCAAGCCAACCATTGCAGCACGACCGTTGATCCGCTCCGCAAACGTATTAAAGCCGTACTTGGGGGTTTCCAGTTTTGGGGTGCGGCTTGGCTCTGTGGGCGTAGCCATAGATTACTCCTGTTCCTCTTCGTTCTCTTCTTCGGCTTCAGGGAAGTAGAAGCCGCGGGCACGTTCCGTCAAAATAGACTTGCCAATCGAGAGGGCGCGTTGAGCTTGGAGGGCAGCTTGGCGCTTCCAGACCGCACGGCGCATACTGCGCTTAGACTTCGAGGTTTTCTTCTTGGGGCAGGCCATGGTAATCCCTAGGACTAACTTTCGCAACCTATCAGTGTATCCCAAACTCTCCTCTAGGGCAACTGCTGATTTCCTCTGGGGACGGCAATGTTCCTCTTTTTGCACAAAAACTATCACAGAGGGACACCACCCTTGTAATATCAGTTAAGGGAATACTGAACCACCCCATTAGGGGATGTCCACTTCTACGAGCAAAGGGAATCGTCAGCTATGAGCAGGAAGCCAGACCGTGTGGTTCTCATCGGCGTTGCTGGAGACTCCGGCTGTGGTAAATCAACGTTTTTGCGCCGACTGGCCGATCTGTTTGGCGAAGAATTTATGACTGTGATTTGTTTGGATGACTATCACAGTCTGGATCGCAAGCAGCGGAAAGAAATGGGGATTACGGCTCTTGATCCCCGCGCCAACAACTTTGATTTGATGTATGAGCAGATCAAGGCTCTTAAAAATGGCGAATCAATCATGAAACCCATCTATAACCACGAAACGGGGACAATTGATCCGCCAGAGAAAGTTGATCCCAACCATCTGATTGTGATTGAAGGGCTGCATCCCCTCTATGACGAGCGGGTGCGATCGCTCATTGACTTCAGTGTGTATCTCGACATCAGTGATGATGTAAAAATTGCTTGGAAAATCAAGCGAGACATGGCCGAGCGGGGTCATAGTTACGAAGATGTGATTGCCTCTATCAATGCCCGCCGCCCCGACTTCATCGCCTATGTCGATCCCCAAAAGCAGTACGCCGACATTGTGCTGCAAATTCTGCCGACCCAGTTGGTCAAAGAGGAGAAGGTCGGCAACATCCTACGGGTACGAATGCTGCAGCGGGAAGGCGTCCCCGGCTTTGAGCCGGTCTATCTCTTTGATGAAGGCTCGACAATTACTTGGATTCCCTGCGGTCGTAAGCTCACCTGCTCATACCCAGGCATTCGCCTCAGCTACGGACCTGATGAATACTATGGCCATCCTGTTTCGGTGTTAGAAGTGGACGGTCGCTTTGAAAAACTCGATGAACTGATCTATATCGAGAGTCACCTCAGCAACACCTCCACCAAGCACTATGGCGAAGTGACAGAACTGTTGCTGAAGCACCGTGATTATCCGGGTTCTGATAATGGTTCGGGGCTGTTCCAAGTGCTGACAGGGCTGAAAATGCGCGCCATCTATGAGCGCTTGACCTCGCGGGATGCGGCCACGGTCACCAACCGCTAGTTTGGCTTGCCACATTGAGGGCACTGATGCAACTGCACCGGCGATCGCTATGGTCATTGTTTTTGGTCTTCATCCTCTGCTGGTTGGTTCTAACCTGTGGCCAGCCTGCCTTTGCTGCCGATAGCGATGACCTGATCTTTGTCCCCCGCCAAGCCCAGAGTGTCCTCAAGCTCAATCAACGTCCCGGTAGCGATCTCCTGCGTTTTTTTTGGGAGCGTTTTTGGACATCGCAACTTGCTCATTGGGGCTGGTCGTGGTCTGAAATAAACGCCTGGGTGGGAGAGGGAGTGACTGTTGCTCAGTTGCCCTGCCCTGAGGTCTGCCAAACTCCCCGACAGTTGTGGATTCTGCCCCTGAAGCGTCCCGAAGCAGCAACGGCTTTTTTGGAAACCTACTGGCAGGCACATCCCTTTGAGGCGCAAGTCTATCAAAACCTTCCCCTCCAAGTGGGCAAGGACTTAGTAACAGCACGGCTAGGCGATCGCCTGCTCCTCGCTTCGGATGTGGAGACCATGATCGCGAGCTTAGGGTCGGCTGTGACCGAAGATGGCAATCTGGCGGGTTTGGCCTTTTATCAACAGGCTCGCCCTCAACTAGAGGCTCAATCTACGGCTCTCTACTACGCCAACCTGCAATCCCTAAGTCTTGAGAATCGGGACTTGGCACCCACCTATGATCGCCTGCTGGTTGCCATGAAGGCACAAAACAAGGAGCTGCATTTGCAAGCACTTTTGCACCGCACCGGTGACCCGACACTGATCTCTGCTCCCCTTGACCTTGAGTTCCTCCGTTCCCCAGAGTCTATGCCTGCGGTGGTGATTGCGGGTTCCCACTTGCCAGAGGGCTATAGCCAACTCACCGAGGCTTTGGCGGATTACCGCTTTGGCAAAACTCCCCAAGGGGATGATATTGCGAGCCGGCTGCTGCGGGATTTAACAGCAGATATACCAGTGGATTTGACGACACAAATCTTCCCTTTGGCTAGGGATCGCTTTAGTCTTACCCTTTGGCACCAAGCTGATGAGCAGTGGCAATGGGCGTGGCAGACGCGCAATACCCCAGAAACGCCAACCCTGCTGCGGCAACTGGAGGATCTTGCCCGTGCCAATGGCTATGAGGTCAACCGCTTGGTGTTGAATCAAGAAGCCGTAACCGCTTGGGTGAAATTAGTGCTTGCCCCCCAGACAAGTGAAGGCGTGGTGTCCGACGTGGCAGCGGCCTATAAGCAACAGGGCGATCGCCTACTCCTTGCCTCCTCTCTCTCGGTCTTGTCCCCTGGCCGGAATAAAAATAAAAAGGGGGCTTGGCTACCGCAAAGTCTCCTGAGACAGCAGCAAGGGGTTCATGGGCTGGTCTATGCCCATTGGCCACAGCTATTTGCCCCCCTGAGCCAACGCTGGCCTTTACTACAGTACCTCAATGGCGTCAGTGGGGGCGGGTTGGAACGTCTGCAAAGTATTACCTTAGTGAACTATGGGGTTCGCGATCGCCTGCAACACCTGGAACTGATTCTGAGTAGCAAAAAAGACTAGAAATACATTACAAACATTAACGAATCCTTAACAACGCTGTTATCAATTGTTGTATTTTGCTGCATCAGGATTCGGTAAAGTAGGGAGTATTATGCTTGCAGACTGGGGTAGATATGACATCAGTCCTCGATGTGACCAATCGCGATCGCTTGATTGAAAGTGAAAGCTTAGCAGCCCGTACCTTACAAGAACGTTTGCGACTGGTGGAAGAGGTCTTGGTGGATGTCTTAACAGCAGAATCCGGTCAAGAATTAGTTGATCTATTGCGGCGCTTGGGTGCCCTTTCTTCACCCGAAGGCCATGCCCTCCATCCTCCAGAGGGAGAACTGTTGAAGGTCATTGAATCCCTCGAGCTAAATCAAGCAATTCGTGCTGCCCGTGCTTTTAACCTCTACTTTCAAATTATCAACATTGTTGAGCAGCACTACGAACAACAATACAATCGCGAACGGGCGGCGCAAGAGCGACGACGACCCCGCAGTGTCATGAGCGAACCCATTTCCGGTGTAAGTGGTGAAGGATTTCCCTTGTCCTATACGGCTGCTAATGCAACGGGTGTGCGCAGTGGTCTGAGTGAGCGCCTAGAGCATAGTCTCTATGAAGCCATTCCCGCCACCCAGCAGTATGGTTCTTTTGCGTGGCTCTTCCCTCGGCTGCACATGCTGAATGTGCCACCGCGCCATATTCAACAACTGCTGGATCAACTGGACATTAAGCTGGTTTTCACGGCGCACCCGACGGAGATTGTGCGGCAAACGATTCGCGATAAACAGCGCCGGGTTGCCCGCCTATTGGAGCAACTCGATGTGCTCGAGGGGGCTTCTCCTCACCTGACGGACTGGAACGCCCAAACCCTGCGGGCACAACTAATGGAAGAAATTCGCCTCTGGTGGCGCACCGATGAACTGCATCAATTTAAGCCCGAGGTGCTCGATGAGGTGGAATACACCCTTCACTACTTCAAAGAGGTGATTTTTGCTGTTATTCCCAAGCTCTATCGCCGCCTTGAGCAATCGCTGCATGAAACATTTCCTTACTTGCAGCCACCCCGTCACAATTTCTGTCGCTTTGGCTCTTGGGTGGGGGGCGATCGCGATGGCAATCCCTATGTCAAACCAGAAGTTACGTGGCAAACGGCCTGCTATCAGCGCAATTTAGTTCTAGAGGAGTACATTAAGTCCGTTGAGCGGTTAATCAACCTGCTGAGCTTGTCCCTGCACTGGTGCGATGTGCTCCCGGATTTGCTGGATTCCCTTGAGCAGGATCAACGGCAACTGCCCAGCATCTATGATCAGTATGCGGTGCGCTATCGGCAGGAACCCTATCGCCTCAAACTTACCTATGTGCTCAAACGACTGCAAAATACCCGCGATCGCAACCGGGCACTGCAAACCTACTGCATTCGCCGCAATGAGGCGGAAGAGCTAAACAATGGGCAGTTTTACCGCCATGGTCAGGAATTCTTGGCAGAACTTCTGCTCATTCAGCGGAACCTGAAAGAAACAGGACTCACCTGCCGTGAACTGGATGATTTGATTTGCCAAGTGGAGGTCTTTGGCTTTAATTTGGCTGCCCTCGATATTCGGCAGGAAAGCACCTGTCACGCTGAAGCTCTCAATGAAATTACCGCCTATTTGGGGATTCTCCCCTGTCCCTATACGGAACTCTCGGAAACCGAGCGCACGCGCTGGCTCCTCAGTGAACTTTCGACCCGTCGCCCCTTGATTCCGGGGGAACTCCCCTTTAGCGATCGCACCAATGAAATCATTGAAACATTCCGCATGGTGCGGCAACTGCAACAGGAATTTGGCACGGATCTGTGCAATACCTATATCATCAGCATGAGCCATGAGGTCAGTGATCTGTTGGAAGTGCTCCTGTTTGCCAAGGAGGCCGGGCTTTTTGATCCCGCCACAGGGACCAGTACCCTGCAGGCAATTCCCCTCTTTGAAACGGTGGAGGATCTCAAGCATGCCCCAGCGGTGCTGACGCAACTCTTTTCTCTGCCCTTTTGCCGCAGCTACTTGGGCAGCCACAGCACCCCCTTTCTCCAAGAGGTGATGTTGGGGTATTCCGATAGCAATAAGGATTCGGGCTTCCTGAGTAGCAACTGGGAAATTTATAAGGCACAACAACGGCTGCAAAAAATTGCCGAAAGTTTTGGCTTCCAACTGCGGATTTTTCACGGTCGAGGGGGGTCGGTAGGACGTGGCGGTGGCCCTGCCTACGAGGCAATTTTGGCGCAGCCAGAGCAAACGATTAAAGGACGCATCAAGATTACGGAACAGGGAGAGGTGCTGGCCTCTAAATACTCGTTGCCGGAATTGGCCCTCTTTAACTTAGAAACGGTGGCCACAGCGGTGATTCAAGCCAGTTTGCTGCGCAGTAGCATTGACGAAATTGAGCCTTGGCACGAGATTATGGAGGAACTGGCTACGCGATCGCGCCGGTGCTATCGCCATCTCATCTATGAGCAGCCAGAATTCATTGAATTCTTTAACGAAGTCACCCCAATCCAAGAAATTAGCCAACTGCAAATTAGCTCACGGCCAACGCGGCGGGAGGGCAAGAAAACCCTTGAGAGTCTGCGGGCAATTCCTTGGGTCTTTAGCTGGACGCAAACTCGCTTTCTGCTGCCGGCTTGGTACGGGGTGGGCACTGCTCTGAAGGAATTTCTTGAGGAAAAACCCGCTGAGCATCTATCTTTGTTGCGCTACTTCTACTACAAGTGGCCCTTCTTTCGCATGGTGATCTCCAAGGTTGAGATGACCCTCGCCAAGGTGGATCTGGAAATTGCTCGCTACTACGTCCAGGAACTCAGCCAACCCCAAAACCGTGAAGCCTTCTTTCGTCTTTATGACCAGATTGCTCAAGAATATCGCCTGACAACAGAGCTAGTACTTACAATTACCGGACATCAACGGCTATTGGACGGCGATCCAGCACTTCAGCGATCGGTGCAACTGCGCAACCGCACTATTGTTCCCTTGGGTTTCCTGCAGGTCTCTCTCCTGAAACGGCTGCGTCAGCACAACAGCCAAACCACCTCTGGCGCAATTCTCCGCTCCCGCTATGGTCGGGGTGAGTTGCTGCGGGGCGCCCTTTTAACCATCAACGGGATAGCAGCCGGCATGCGCAACACGGGCTAGGAATTCCTAGGCAAGGGGGTTCTTGCTTACTCCCCATGTATTCTGTAGGTCGGCCGGTATCCCCATCAATCACAAGGCTGCCCACATAGTCGGCATTGCTATAGACCTTGGCAATTTGCTCGCTGATGTGCCGCATATCCGCAGCAGAGACAACGCCATTGTCGGTGGCCTTGTAAAATTGCACGGTGACCCGAATGGGGAAGCGGGGATCCCGCTCGATGGGCAGACCGTCAATCTCGGTAAAGGGGCCTTCCACCTCGCCATGGCTAATCACCGCAGCCTCCACATTAGAGCGAGCGGCGGTGGACATCCCTTCCATCAATTTTGATTCTGGTACCGAGAAAATTGGCATTGGCAGGCGTGGCCGGGGTGCTTGCTTTAGGGGCACTTGAATGAGCATTACCATATTCATCCCTGCGGCTTCCGCTTGGGCGGAGGTCATTTCACCTTGGCCGCTGCTGACGCCAAAGTCGCGGGCACGCTGTCCCACGAGGCTCGCCCGTTCGCCGTTCTTGTTAAAAAACAGTCGCTGCCCCCATGTTTGCCCCGCTTCAAAGGCATCCCGCTGGTTGTCAATGACGGTGGCACTGGTGCCTTGGCGGGTGACGAGAATCGCCAACACCGCTGGATTTTTTGCGTAGCTCTGGTAGTTAAAAAGGACGGGGTTGAAGGTGGCCTGCCCTTGGGGCGGAATGGGTAGAAAACAGGCTTGGGCACTCACGAGGACATGGCTATCGCGATCGGCCAAAAGGGAGCGACGATTCCCTGCCCAGGATCGCGGGTTGTGGAGATAGTTGCGAAAGTTGCCGAGAAATTCCCTAAGGTTCACCCGTTGCAGGGGTTTCCCCTTTTCATTCCCCACAAGGATAAAGAAGCGCTCAAGGGGAATATCCGCTGTGCGATCCGTAAAGTTCGGAAAGCGAATTACCGGCATCAGACTCAGTTCATACCCCTTGGTGCGTGGGTTGTACTGCTGGATTTGAATGGTCATGTCACTGATATTGGGGCCTACGGCAGAATTGTGGTAACGGGCGGTGTCTTCCCATGTAATGTCAAGGATATTTAAGCCATACTGTTGAGCCAGTCGCTGTGCCTCCGGATTGTGGATCATACTGCGGGTGCGCTCAATCACTTGGCGATAGCGATCGTAGTCGGCCACAGAAACGCGCGATGGGGGTTCGGGTTTACGGGGTGGCATGGGAGTTGATTCAATCCCCCAAGTGGGTTGACCTTGGGCAGAGGACATAAAACTTTCTCCTAGGGAGAGCACCTTCCCCGCTAAAACGGTACCGAGAGCCAGTAAACCGATGAGGCCAAGGGAGAGCTGGAGGGGCACAGCCATAGAATCGTTCTGAATTCTACCCTCTAGCCTAGTCAAGGGGACTGCAAATCCGGCCACGGTTTCACTTTTTGCAACAGAGTTTTAGGATCAAAAAGCATCCTTACCCGCAAGTTGCCTGTGTTATCCGCTGCTGAAATTCGCGATCGCGCCACCCACCTCAAATCAACGCTGCCTCCCCATGTCCGCCTGATTGCTGTGAGCAAGTTTGTGCCGGCGGCTGCCATCCGTGCTGCCTACGAAGCGGGCCTTCGGGATTTTGGGGAAAGCCGCGTACAGGAAGCTGCCAAGAAACGGGCTGAATTGGCAGACCTGCCAGACATCACGTGGCATCTGATTGGCCACCTGCAAACGAATAAAGTACGGCAGGCGCTGCAACTTTTTGACTGGATTCACTCCGTTGATCGCTGGCAATTAGCGGAGCGCATAAACGCCGTTCTCAGGGAAACGGGTACCCCCAGTCCTCGCTGTCTGTTGCAAGTAAAACTTCGCCCCGATCCCCAAAAGTACGGCTGGGAAAAATCAGAACTCGAAGCTGCTCTGCCCCAACTGGATGCCCTCTCCCATCTGCGCTGCTATGGTCTGATGACGATTTTGCCCCTAGGGCTGTCCCCTAACGAACAATTGCAGGTGTTTCAAGAATTGCGAGCTTGGGGAGAAACCCTCAGTACCCAACCATGGCAACATCTCCGGTGGCAGGAGTATTCCATGGGCATGACCCAAGACTATCCCCTTGCGGTGCAGGCCGGAGCAACGATGGTACGCATTGGCACCGCTATTTTTGGCGATCGCTTGCCGCCATTTCCTTCAACTCAGCCGAATTCTCCAGAGGAGAGTAGGGTTACCCTTCGTTGAGCAGCGGCAATACCCTTGGGGCTGTCACCTGTGGGGGGCTAGGAGGCCGGCCGCTCCTGCTGGCGTTGCAGAACCTCACTGAGCGCTAGCCAATCCTCTAAGCTCAGGGCTTCGGCACGGCTATTGGCATCCCGCCCCAACTGGAGAAGCGCTTGGCGCACCTGCTGCGGTGGCACCAGAGACTGCAGGGCATTGGCAAGCATCTTGCGGCGGGTGGCAAAGCCCTGTTTAAGAAGAATTTCCAGCCACTGGGGCGATCGCACCCTTGGGAGTACGGCGCGGGGCCACAAACGGATAACTGCCGACTCCACCTTGGGGGGCGGCTGAAAGGCGCGGGGGGGTACCGCACACACCTTCTCGCAAGTGGCCAAAAATTGCACCCGTACCGAGAGGGCGCCGTAGGCTTTGCTACCGGGAGCCGCCATCAGGCGATCGCCAATCTCTTTTTGCACGAGTAGAATTAACCGCTCAAAGGGGGGGCGTCGCGGTTGGGCAATACTGCCGAGCAGATGCCCCAGCAATGGCCCTGTGATGTTGTAGGGGATATTGGCCACCACTTTGTTACATCCCAAGGGCGTTAAGTCCAGCCGCAGAATATCCCCCTCAATCAACTGAAACCGCTCACCCCTAAACTGCTGCCGCAGCCGTGGGCAGAGATCCCGATCCAGTTCGACGGCAACCACTTCAGCCCCGCTGGCGAGGAGGGGACGAGTGAGGGCGCCCCGACCCGGACCAATTTCAAGCACGCGATCGCTCGCCTGCAGCTCAGCCGCTGCAATGATTTGGGCTAAAACCGATTCACTGCGCAGCCAATGCTGGCCAAAGCGTTTGCGGGCACGACTCACCTAGCGCGGCCCCAAGCCCACCGTGGGCGCATACACCGCCTGATCTCCCAATTCCGCTTCAATGCGCAGCAGGCGATTGTACTTGGCCACCCGCTCACTGCGACAGAGGGAACCCGTCTTAATTTGACCTGCACGAGTCGCCACCGCCAGATCCGCAATCGTCGTATCCTCTGTTTCCCCAGAACGGTGGCTAATGACCGAGCGGTAGCCCTTGCGCGTGGCCAGATCAATGGTTTGCAGCGTTTCGGTTAAGGAACCAATCTGGTTCAGTTTAATCAAGATGGCATTGGCCACGCCATTGTCAATCCCCCGCCGCAAGCGCTTGGGATTGGTGACAAACAGGTCATCCCCCACCAGTTGAATGCGTCCGCCAAGGGTCTGCGTCAGGAGTGCCCAGTTCTCCCAGTCCTCCTCCTGCAATCCGTCCTCAATGGAGACAATGGGATAGTTGCTCACCAAGTTTTCGTAGTAGCGGATTAGCTCCGCAGCCGTGCGGCTGGTCTTCTCAAACACATATTTGCCATCTTCATAAAATTCATTGGCAGCCACATCGAGGGCAAGGGCAATATCGGTGCCGGGGGCGTAGCCGGCCGTTTCAATAGCCTGCAGCAGAATATCCAAGGCCGCTTGGTTAGAGTCCAAATTGGGAGCAAAGCCCCCTTCATCCCCCACGCCAGTCAGTAAGCCTTTGTCCGCCAGTACCTTACTCAAAGCTGCGAAGACTTCTGCCCCCCAGCGCAGCCCCTCCCGAAAACTGGGAGCACCAATGGGCATGATCATGAATTCCTGAAAGTCAATGTTGTTGGCTGCATGGGCGCCGCCATTAATGACATTCATCATCGGCACAGGGAGCACATTGGCTAGCGGCCCCCCCAAGTAGCGGTAGAGGGGTAAACCGAGATATTCGGCTGCCGCTTTGGCCGTCGCTAAGGAGACTGCAAGAATGGCATTGGCACCAAGGTTGGATTTGTTCTCACTGCCATCGAGTTCTAACAAACATTGGTCAATGAAGGCTTGATCAAGGGCATTGAGATCCACGAGGGCGCTGAGAATTGTTGTTTCAATGTTTTCAACCGCGGTGAGTACCCCCTTGCCACCGTAGCGCTTCGGATCGCCGTCCCGCAGTTCATGGGCTTCAAAACTTCCCGTTGAGGCACCACTGGGAACTTGGGCAAGTCCGACAATGCCGCAATCTAGTTCGACTTCTGCTTCAACGGTGGGACGCCCCCGCGAGTCGAGAATTTCGCGGGCACGAATCGTTGCGATCGCCGTATCCATCTTGTGTATCCTCAATATGCAGCTTGATTGTACGATAGATACCTTGCCAAACATCAAGAGTTTGAGGTTAACGGAAGGGGGAGCCACAACCTGTTCAAGACCTGTTTTTGACAAAGCTTGCTGGAGTGGACAGGGGGGTAGGCGGCTTAGGGAGGGCAGCCAACTCTTGGCGGCTAAGGGGACGAACGGCGCGCGGGGCAAGATTACCTAGGTGAATCGGGCCAATCGCAATCCGGTGTAGGGAAAGGACGGGGTACCCAAGTTGTGCAGCCACACGGCGAATTTGGCGGTTGCGGCCTTCATGCAGAATGATTTCCAAGAGGGAGCGATCGCCCTCACTGCGCAGGAGCTTAACCACTGCGGGTAACGTCACCCTCCCCTCCAAGAGAACCCCCTCTCGCCACTGTTGGAGCACCCTTGCTGGCGGCTGTCCCTGTACCCAGACGCGGTAGGTTTTCGGGATGTGATGGCGGGGATGACTGAGATAGTAGGTGAACGCCCCATCGTTTGTGAGCAGTAGGGCACCACTGGAGTCGGCATCGAGGCGACCCACAGGGTGAAGCCCCCCTACCCCTCGATAGGCAGGAGGTAATAAATCCAGAACGGTAGGGCGACCTTGGGGATCGTGACAGGTACAGAGAACCCCCTTGGGTTTATGGAGGAGCAGATAGAGCCGTTGGGGAGGGCGGGGTGGGTTCAGGAGCTGTCCTCTGTATTCAATGCGATCGCGCATTGGATCGACTTTGTCCCCCAACTGTGCCCGCTGACCGTTCACAAGGATCTGACCCCTGCGGATCAGTATTTCGGCGTGGCGGCGTGAGGCCACTCCCCAATGGGCAAGGACTTTTTGGAGCCGCTCCGTGGTCATAGGCACCTCTGGAGTTCGGCGGCACTCCCGCAGCTTCTCGTTCTAACTTCTTTTTTGCCTAAGGGCGGCCTAGGAGTTGTCATTCTTTAGCAAACTTGATACAAAAGAATTGTCCAATTCTTGCCCAATCATCAATCATCTGACGTGAGGAGTTTTATGAAATCTCTTTACAAGCTTGCTGCCCTAGGCTTAATTTTAGTTGGTTTCTCCACAACACTGGTTGCCTGCGGGGGGGGCGGAGGTAACACCGAGAATCCAGCACCAACAGAATCGCCGGCAGAATCACCGACTCCCCAAACACCGGGACAGTAATTCCTTTTAGCTTCTACTGAGATTGTCTATTTTAAGCTATTTTAAGGGATCAAGTGGGGGATGACTTTGAGAGTCATCCTCTTTCTCTTTCAAAACAACTCTCAGGTGGGAGAGTATTCTATTGCAGGGAGCTTTCCAACTGGTACTGTTCCCAAAGGGATTGATAGAGTCCTTCTGCTGTCAGCAGTTCGTTGTGAGTTCCCTGCTCAACAATCTGCCCCTTGTCCATGACGAGAATGCGATCGCAGGTGGCTGCTGCGGAAAGTTGATGGGAGATAAAGAGAATCGTGCGAGGTCGCTGTTGTTGCCGCAGGGCTTGCAGGATGTGGCTCGCCGTTTGGTTATCCACACTGGCAAGGGCGTCATCTAAAACTAAGATCGGTGCATCCACCAGTAGGGCACGGGCTAAAGCCGTGCGTTGTCGCTGTCCGCCAGAGAGGGTAATCCCCCGCTCGCCCACCAAGGTTTCGTACTGCTGGGGAAAGTTGAGAATTTCGTTGTGAATCTGGGCTTGGCTAGCGGCAGCAATGACCTTTAACTCCGTAGCATCGGGTTCGCCGTAGCGAATGTTGTCTTTGATCGTGGTACTAAAGAGAAAGCTTTCTTGGGGCACGTAGGCGATCGCCCCCCGCAGATCGGCAAGGCGCAGCCGCGTAATGTCAATGCCATCCAAGAAAATCTGATTAGGGGCAATCTCCAATAGTCGAGGCAGCGCACTGGCCAAGGTGGATTTGCCACAGCCAATGGGACCCACGATCGCCACCATTTCGCCGGGGTGAATTTCAAAACTGAGGTGGTCGAGGGCGGGGGTGGAGCAATTGGGATAGGTAAAGGTCAAGTCTTGACAACGCAGGTGTCCCTGAACGCGATCGCGGGGGAGAGCCAGGGCATCGGGAGCATCAATGATACGGGGTTCGACACTTAAAATCGCCTCAATGCGGTCAACGCTGACCTCTCCCTGCTGGTAGGCGGTAATCGTAAATCCCAACAATGCCGTCGGGAAAATCAGCCGCTCAATATACAGCAACAGGGCAATGAAATCGCCCACCTGAATTGTGTGTGCAGCAATCATCCGACTGCCAAACCAGAGGAGAATCAGCAAACTCAAGCTGACCATGCCTCCTAGGAGGGGAAAGAGAATGCTGCGGGTTTTGGCCAAGACCAGATTGTTCCTGAGCAGCTCTTGGTTCAATTGGTCAAATTGGCGCTTTTCATTGGTTTCTTGCCCATAAATTTTAATGAGTGCAATGCCGCTCATGTCCTCTTGGATGAGTTCACTCAGCTCGGCAAGGCTTTGTTGCACATCCAGTTGCTCTGCCCGCAGGCGATCGCTAAAGGTTTGGACAATAAAGAGAACCGCCGGATAGACGGCGATCGCCCCCAAGCTCAACCCCGGATGAATTGCCAGCATGACCGGCAGCGTCATCCCGTAGGCAAACACTGTGTTCGCTGCACTCAAAAGGGCAAAGCCCACCAGACGGCGAATATTATCCACATCACTGGTGGCACGGCTAATCAAATCCCCAGGGGTATTCTCCGCAAAGTAACTGGGTTCAAGTCGCAACAGATGCTCAAAGAGCCGTTGCTTGAGGTCAAATTCCACCAGTCGTCCGGCGCCAAAGATCCACAGGCGCGAAGCCATGCGAATCAGCCACATCAAAGAGGCGAGGCCGATCAGCAGCAGGGCATAGAACACCAGCCGTCGAAAGTCAAACTTAGCCTGCAATTCATCAACGGCAGTGCCAATCAGCAGCGGCAGATAGGTTCCGAGGAGGTTGACAATGAAAAGCGCCGCAATGCCCCCCCAAATCTTTAGCTGATGAGGACGCAGATAGGCCAGCAGGCGACGCAAACGGCCAGAGCGGCCAGTTTTAGGAAGAGTAACCATATCCTCAACCTAACAGATATTGCCCCCCTAGGGGGTAGCACTTTCGAGAAACTGGTTGAGGTCTTCCACTAAACGATTTAGCTCTGCCTCGGCGGTTAAGCGAATGCGGTCATCGCGCACCGTCAAGAGAACTTTAGCGGCATAGGGATTTGGCCAAATATTGGGATTACAAAAGACTTCAAGAAAGACTTCGCCGAGGTGCTGATATTCCATGGCGGCTTGGGGGGCAGGGGGTTACCGCTGACTTTGGCATGGGCGATCGCCCGCATGAATCTCTTGCCGTAGCGCCTCTGCCGCTTCTGGGGAACAGCAAAAACTCACCGAGGCTTCTACATAAATTCGCCCGCCCCCGTTACTCGCTCATCGGCTCTGGCTAAATACACCGTCGTCATTATAGAAGGCATCTGATCAATCATCCCCTTGGGGAAGATCTGCGCTGTGCTCCACCAGATATGTATAGCGCAGTAGTTCAAAACTCTGTTCACCGTAGCGATCGCTAATGTGCTCACAGCAGCACTGAACGGCAAACTCATCCAGTTCTTCCGGTAGGACGCCGTACAAGTCCTCAAAAACCTCCGGCGTCACGCGACAAAAGCGGGGGCGAGTCTCATAGATACGACAACGGCGGCTGAGGGGTTCAAAGTGAATACACCAGCCATCGGCACCAATGAGGGATTGGTAGAGGGCAAATTCCTCTGCATTGAGAATGCTCGGCACCTCGGAGCGATCGCTCAACTCAAGGTAACAACAAGCACCACACCCCTGCATACACTGCCATTTTTTCATGCTTTTAAGATCATGCAATGGTTTCTGCAGGCATTGATGCCTCGACGGACACTTCCTCTAGCCAAATTTGATCACTGCGGGGATCAACACGACTGACCCGCACCAGCACACATTCTCCCAAGTTGGCTTGCCGTTGAAAGCGCATGGCCAGCTCGATTCCCAAATCTTCTAGAAGGATCAACCCCAGCCCCTCCTCAGGCCGCAACCAACGCAGCAAAATTCCCCGCCACACTTCCTCACGATGCCGCCGCAGGTACTCCAAACACCAATAGCGGTTGGTTTGCCGCTCCACTAAAGAAGATTCCTGAACCGAGGAGAGCAGCCCCAAGAGAGTTTCATTGAGTTGTTCGGATGTTAGGGGCGGCGGTTCCCCGCGCAGGTGGGCTTTAATCTGACGGTGTGCCAATAGATCTGTGTAGCGGCGAATCGGGGAGGTCACTTGGCAGTAGGCATCAAGGCCAAGGCTGGCATGGGGACTCGGTTGAGTAGTCATCTCACTGCGGGGCATACAGCGGCGAATGGCACAGTCACGAACAATGCCAGCAGGCAGTTGCAGCAATTCCTCCTCTGGGGGCAGTTCCGGTGGGGATTGACTGCGAAAGGGCAGTGGGATTCCCTCACGGGCACCAAAATGGGCGGCCACTTCGCCGGCCAGAATCATCATTTCCGCCACGAGTTGGCGGGCAGGGGAGTCATGGAGGGGTGAAATTTCCACCTTTTCACCGCTGACCTTAATGTTAGGTTCAGGCAGACTAATGCGAATAGCGCCCCGTTGCTGTCGCCACTCACTCCGCCGCAGTCCCCATTGGGCGATCGCCAGCAACTCCGCTTCGCCGCTGACCCCCTGCTCCAAAATCATGTCCACATCGTCATAGCTGAGGCGATAGGTGGGGCGAATCCAACTGGGGCAAATTTCGTAGTCCAAGACCTCGCCGCTGTCGGCTAAGAGAATACCAAAGCTGAGGGCACAACAGGTTTGCCCTGCCACCAAGCTCATCGGACCTGTGGCCAGCTCCGTGGGAAACATGGGAATCATTCCCGTCGGCAGATAGACGGTTGTGGCGCGGCGGCGAGCCTCCTGATCTAAGACGTCATCCACCATCACCCAGCGGCTGGGATCGGCAATGTGAATCCACAGCTTTTGGCGATCGCCCACGATTTCGAGGCTAAGGCCATCGTCAATTTCTTGGGTACTCTCGTCGTCAATCGTATAGACCTTGAGATGGGTAAGATCGCGCCGCAAGGGAGCGTCAATGTCGGTCGGGGGTGAGGTGAGGCGTTCTTGAGCCACAGCAAGTACCTTGGCGGGAAATTCAACGTCAATTTGACTACGGCGCAGAAATAGATTTTCGTGCTCTGACCAGAGGCCCAGATCCACCAGCAGTTGAAAGGCTCCCAAGGGTTGGGTAGGTCGCTTCAATTCACTGAGCAGGTCAATGGCCGCCTGGTGTTGGGCACTGGGTTCAATGGCTATAGCATAGCGTTCTAACTGCTCAAGGCGCTTGCGATCGCTGGCTGACCATGCCACCGTTTCCCCCTTGAGCGCTTGGGTCAAATGTTCACGGAAGCTCACTTCCTCCGCCAAGCGTTGGGCTTCCCGCTCGCTTTGATGTTTGAGTTCGGCCACCTGGGCAGCCGGTCGAGGCTCGTAGGTTTCTCCCTTGAGCTTGAAATAGAAGCGATCTTCACTCAGAAGATAGTGGGCAGCGTAGCAGGCCACCGCCGATCGCTCCGCAAAAAGCAGCTCCGCGAGATCTGCTGGGGTAATGGCGCGGTTTTCCTCACGGAGAATTTCCCATGCCACCTCTAAGCTGTCGGGGTCTAGGAGCGGCTGCACTTGTTGCCAAAAGGCGGGGATCTCCTGGGGACGAAACCGCTCCTCGGGTACCGTAAAGGTCAGTTGGCGCGGATGAACGGTGTGGGCTTGCAAATGTTGATCAATGGCAATCCAATGCTTTTTACCTTCGGGGCGATCAATAACCGCCAAGCGACGCTGGTTATTAACCCGAAATTCAATGAGGGTGCCTTTCTCCACGGCTGCCGTGCTGTACCATAATCCGATAATTATAAAGTTTATTGCCTCTTACCGAGCAGCAGGGGATAACCACAGTAGCGCTCCAACAGGACAATGGCGACAATGTCATCAATGGGACGAGGGGGGAGGCGCAAACCCTTGGGAATCAGCCGCTGCCAACCTTGGGGCGGAAAGAATTGCCAATAGCGATCGCGCGCCTCTAGGGTGCTATTGCGCTCATCCACAGCAATAACCTCTACTGCTAAAACCTCTTGAAGTTGGCGCTGCCATTGCCGTGAGGTGGTTTGATTGCCCACAATCACCTGTTCAAATGGATAAACTGCATGCCACTCTTGGACACGGGCGATCGCGCGATCGCCGGCCACCACTTCATAACACACCACTTCTTGACCGCGGGCAAGGGCTAAACCACACTTGTCCCGCCCCGGATCGAATCCCAACAAATACCTAGTGCGACCCATTTCCGTCATTTGCTAGAGTGGAGAAGTTATCAAACTGGGAGCGATCGCCCTGTGAGCCTACCCGCTGCGACCATCCGTCGTCTGTTGAATGTACCGCAAGTTTCTACCGTTTGGCTGGGTGGCGGACGCAGTCTCGACAGGATTAACGACACGGTCTTTGGCGCCGCTTGGCTCGATCCCCAAGATCAGGCGATACGCAGCATGGAGCTAAGTCAACTGCCACCCACTCCAGAACAACTGACGCGGCTGTTGGTGCAGGCAATTGAACACCCCCATCATCTTGCCTGTGAACCCTGCCGTCCCCACACGATTATCGTTGATGACCGCGAGCTGCAATTTTTCCTGCGTGGCGTCGTTGCCCCCCTCGACATTCAGGTGGAGTATCAAGCCCAGATTCCCCTCCTTGACGAATTTTTTGAATTCATCACTGCCAAGGCAACAGACGAGGCCGAGGATGTAGAGCTACTCCCTCGAGAATACATTCCTCTCTACAAGCAAAAGGTCAAAGAATTGGCGCAACTGGACATCTGGCAGTGTCTAGACAGTGTTATCCCCCTTAAGCTCCACTGTGAGGCTTGGGACTCCCCCACCCTCTTTGCAGTACTGGTTAACCCCCAAGGAACCAACCATGACTTTGGTCTGATGCTCTACCGCGGCGAAGAGGCTCTGCGCAACTTTTGGCAGCAGATTGATCAAGAGTATCCCTATATTGACGAAGACGACGATGAACACCTAGAAGAAACCGTTCTGCGCAATAATTGTCTTTTCTTGAATTTTACTCAAGTAAATGCAGAGGATTTGGACAGCGATCTATTTTTTTTCCTCAACGGGAAACTTTACGCCATTGACCCCGGCGCTATCCATCCTTTAGAGGGGATGCGCCCCTTCTATGCCCCCGAAGAAGCGGAAATGGTCTATGTGGCGATCGAGGCTCTGATCAAATTCTGGAAGAAGACAAAAAAGCAGTTCGCAAAGGGAGAGTACCCTGAACTTAATTTAAGGCTTAAGATTCCTTCGCCCTGCCATTTTGCCCTTAGCTATCAGGTGCAAGTGGCAACGGTGCCACAGATAAGGTCAACCATTGATGATAATACTGAGGAGAGCGACTTAAAATTCCGCATCCCCATTGATACGGAAGCTATTCCCGAGGAAGCCTATCTCCTCTTTAAGTTGTTTGCCCCTGAAGAGCTACAGGAATTACCAGCAGTCGTCTCCTACTATCAACGGGGGGAGATTCCAGAGGGATTTCAAGGTTATCCCGTGTTGACGATTCAAACTAAAAAAACAGCAGCGGAGGTACTTGCCGCCAAAATTGCTGAGGAGGGCGGCATTCACCATCTAACCGTCTTTCCCCTCTCGGGAGCTGAGCAAGTAGTCATGCTCCTTGCCCAAACCAATGCCAATCATCTGTGGCTTTTAGATACCTTTGACCCCGAAAGTGGCTTACTGCTCCTTGACTGGATCAAGGAGGTCAATGCACTTGAAGGCGCCTGTGGTCTTGCTGTGGCCTATGGCATAACGGGCAAAACGCGGATGCAGCCGACCCTCAAGCAAATTGTGGGACTCTTTGAAACGTCCCTTATCTTTAGTTTTGTGGACACCCAACGTCCGCCAACCCCTCAGCCTATTGAGATTGCCAAACGCTAGGCAACTGTGCATTCTTTACGGATTCTACTGCTTCAGGCACGGGGAGGAATTGGCCGAATCTATTCGCTTTAGCGACTTGGCTGCCGAGCAATTTACAGTGGTGAATGCTCCGCTTATGACGCTTTGCGCGCAACAGCCCGTCCCGCTCCCCACGCTAATCAGTTGACCCGCCGCTTTGTTGAAGTAGTGCTGGGCCACTCCGCCAATCGTGTTTGAATCTCTGCCAGTTGCTCCTCTAGGGTGGTGGTTTGCAGCCAATAGATCCCTGCTTCTGCTCGAAACCAGGTGCGCTGCCGTTTGGCAAACTGTTGGGTGTGCTGCACGGTGAGGGCAATGGCTTCTGCGAGCGTGACTTCCCCCCGCAGGTATTGGCGCATTTCCCGATAGCCAAGGGTATCTAAAAGGGGGAGGTCATCCCCATACTGGGCTTGTAGCTGACGAATTTCCTCTAGCCAGCCCATGGCTAGCATCTGGTGGGTGCGCTCCTCAATTCGTGCCCGCTGCTGTTGGCGATCGCCCCCCGTTAGGGCAAAGTACCAAATGGGATAGGAAGGCGGTTTGCGCTGCTGCTGCTGGCTCAGGGGCACCCCCGTCACGTAATAGACTTCCAAAGCGCGCAGGGTACGCACTTGATCGTGGGCATGGATGCGTTGCGCCGCCACGGGATCCACCTGCTGGAGCCACTGATAGCATTCCCGCTGACCCAGGGCCATCAACTGTGCCCGCAACTGCGGCTGGGGGGGGACTTGGGGAATGGTCAGCCCTTGGGTAATACTGCGGATATACAATCCCGTGCCTCCCACCAAGAGGGGCGTGATGCCTTGGGCATGGTAATGGGCAATGAGGGCTTGGGCTTTGGCTTGGTAAAGAGCTAGAGTGAGAGTATCGCGGGGGTCACAAATATCAATCAGGTGGTGCTGCACTTGGCGCTGCTGCTCTGGGGTGGGCTTGGCGGTGCCAATGTCAAAGCCGCGATAGACTTGGCGGGAGTCGGCACTCAAAATCACGCTCTTCAACTGCTGGGCAAGGGCGATCGCCAGTGCCGTTTTGCCTGTGGCCGTTGCCCCTCCGATTACTATTAACCCTACATCCCCCACTCAAATACAGCCTGAAAATTTCCTAGAATCGCCTATAACCCTTATGTGTTAAAATTTAGGTCAGATTTGACATTTGGGCAAGCAAAAACGCATTTGCCTCGATTCTATAGCAGTTAGGGAGTTGCCATGACCGCCGAGTATTCCTCTGCCCAGTTGCGGGTGCTCAAAGGCCTTGAACCCGTGCGGACACGACCGGGGATGTACATCGGCAGCACTGGCCCTAAAGGACTCCACCACTTGGTCTATGAAGTCGTGGACAACTCCGTTGATGAAGCCTTGGCAGGATACTGCTCCACCATTCTAGTTCAGATCAATGCCGATGGCTCTGTGACTGTCACCGATAATGGCCGCGGCATTCCTACGGATATTCACCCCGATACAGGAGTTTCGGGGGTTGAGACGGTAATGACGGTGCTCCATGCGGGGGGTAAATTTGGCGATGGCGGCTACAAAGTCTCAGGGGGGTTGCACGGAGTGGGAGTCTCTGTGGTCAACGCCCTTTCTGAGTGGCTAGAGGTGACGGTATGGCGCAATGGTTTTGCCCACTATCAGCGCTATGAGCGGGGGGTGCCTGTCACACCGCTGGAAAAAAGACCCGATCGCGAGGAACGGCGCGGCACGTCAGTGACCTTCTTTCCCGATCGCCAGATTTTTACAGAAACAATTGAATTTGATGCCAAAGTGCTGATGACTCGGCTGCGGGAACTGGCCTATCTCAATGCTGGGATTCACATTAACTTTCAGGATTTGCGCGTCACCCCTCCTCTGAGGGAAACCTTCTGCTACGAAGGCGGCATTCGCGAATATGTCCGCTATATGGTGCAGGAAAAGGAGCCTCTCCACCCAGAGATTATCTACATTCAGGGGGAAAAAAACGAGGTGCAAGTGGAAGTGGCTCTACAGTGGTGTGCCGATGCCTACAGTGAAAACCTCCTCGGCTTTGCCAACAATATCCGCACCATTGATGGCGGCACCCACATGGAGGGGCTAAAGGCGGTGCTGACACGGACGCTCAATGCCCTTGGCCGCAAGCGGAACAAACTGAAGGAAAACGATCCCAACCTTGCGGGAGAAAATATTCGGGAGGGGCTGACGGCGATTATCTCCGTGAAGGTGCCCAACCCGGAATTTGAAGGACAAACAAAGACAAAACTGGGCAACACAGAAGTACGCGGCATTGTGGATGCCGTTGTGGGTGAAGCCCTAACCGAATACCTCGACTTTCACCCAACGGTTACCGACGCCATTTTGGAAAAAGCCATCCAAGCTTTTAATGCGGCGGAAGCAGCACGACGGGCACGGGAAATGGTACGGCGCAAGTCGGTGCTAGAGTCTTCAACGCTGCCCGGCAAATTGGCCGATTGTAGCTCGCGGGATCCGGCAGAATCGGAGATTTTCATTGTGGAGGGGGATTCTGCAGGGGGGAGTGCCAAACAGGGGCGCGATCGCCGCTTTCAAGCAATTTTGCCGTTGCGGGGGAAAATCCTCAACATTGAGAAAACCGACGACGCCAAAATCTATAAAAATAATGAGGTGCAGTCCTTAATTACCGCCTTGGGTTTAGGCGTAAAGGGGGAGGAGTTTGACCCTGCCAAGCTGCGTTACCACAAGGTCATTCTCATGACGGACGCGGACGTGGATGGTTCCCACATTCGCACCTTGTTACTCACCTTTTTTTATCGCTATCAGCAGGAATTAATCAACCAAGGCTTTGTCTATATTGCCTGCCCCCCTCTATACAAAGTGGAACGCGGGCGACAGCACTTCTATTGCTATAGCGATCGCGAGTTACAACAGCAAATTGCGTCGTTCCCCGAAAATGCCAACTACACCATTCAACGCTTTAAGGGCTTAGGGGAAATGATGCCGGAGCAGTTGTGGGAAACCACCATGAACCCAGAGACGCGTATTCTCAAACGGGTGGAAATCGAAGATGCGGCTGAGGCCGATCGCATTTTCACAATCCTCATGGGCGATCGCGTAGCACCGCGCCGCGAATTCATCGAGACCTACGGCCCACAGTTGGCACTAGAAAACCTGGATATCTAAAGCCAGACCCTAGAGGAGATGTGCTATAGTAACTCTAGTTTGGCTGCGACGTTGGTGACTGCCAATATTGTTTTGTGATCTACAACTGCAAAACATTTGGGAATCAACACTGTGGGCGGCAGTAAACTGGTCTTGGAGCCAGAAACTTCTAAGTCTGCAGTTAGGATTCCCCCCTAGTCTTTACTAGGTCATAAACTGAGGTAAAACGGCGTCGCGGTCGAACTTTTCCTAACCATGAACTATCGTTACATTCTCCTATACAAGCCCTATCGGGTACTGTGTCAGTTTCAAGATCAAGAAGGGCGAGCCACCCTCAAAGATTATGTCCCTATTCCCGATGTTTATCCCGCTGGCCGCCTAGACTATGACAGTGAAGGTCTGGTGCTTCTTACGGATGATGGCCGGTTACAGCACCGCTTGACAGATCCCCGCTATGGCCATCCACGTACCTACTGGGTTCAGGTGGAAGGGGAACCCACGCCAGCAGCCCTGCAACAACTGACGGAAGGAGTAGTCATTCAAGGCTACCGCACGCGGCCGGCAATTGCTGAGATTCTCAATCCAGAGCCGTCCTTACCGCCGCGAAATCCCCCAATTCGTTACCGCCGTCATATTCCTACCCAGTGGCTCAGCTTGACCCTGCGGGAAGGCCGTAATCGTCAAGTTCGGCGCATGACAGCAGCGGTAGGATTCCCCACACTGCGCTTGGTACGGGTGGCGATCGCCAACTTGCAACTGGGTGACCTCGCCCCCGGCCAGTGGCGGGAACTCTCTCCCCAAGAGCGGCAAATGCTTTGGCAGCTGTGTGGTTGACGGTCACCAAGCCCTGCCTAAGGGTACGGCCTTTTTGTAAACTGGCTTCCTGACTCTTGATTTGTCGGTCAAGATTTTGTTCTATAATCAAAAATTATAAGGATTGATAATCAAGTTTTTGGAAAAACTAAAATGCTGGAATGGATTCTCAGATCAAACTTGAAGATTCAAATCAAGAATGCTTCAGATTGGATCATTTATAATGATATTTTTGTAGATGGGGAGTATGATCCGGCAATTTATCCACTAATGCTAAATCTGAGCGAACATAATCAGCTCCAAGTATTGGATATAGGCGCTAATGTTGGATTTTTTACAATTAGGGTCTTTGATCTTTTAATACGAAACGGATTTACTCCTGATCAAGTTTTTATTAATCTCTTTGAAGCAAGTCCAAGGATTTGTCAAGATCTGAGTGAAAGATTGATAGATATTAATAATCTGGGTAACTTTATACAAATTCACAATGGTTTAGTTGGACAGCGAGAAGGATCCGCTAAATTTAGCGAATTAGAATTTACTGGCATGAGCGGCATCTATACGGGATCAGAAAATGCAAACACCCAAGAAATTAATTTTATTGATGTTGAAAATATTCTCGACGGTGACACAAGAATTTCCCTTCTAAAGTGTGATATTGAAGGTTCAGAGTTAATGTTTCTAGAAAACTATCCATCGTTAATGAAACGTGTTGATAGTGCTGTATTTGAGCTTCATCCAAATTATTGCGATATTAGCAAATGCATGGATTTGATACGTGAATCCGGTTTATTTAACTATGAAATTTTACGTGAACTAAGCTATTTATCAGTAATTTATTTCTGGCGATAAGATTAAGTAATTGAACAGTTTCTACATCTTACTATTTTTACCCAATCAACAACTTTCAACCCATTGAATTCTGCATAGGCCAGCAATTAGACAATGTTCTTTGAGATAAATCGCCTACTCAAATCTCCTTTCTGCTCCATTCTCTTTTCAAATTCTTCCTTCTAAGTACCTCGGCTTAGGCCGTGCTAGACTTAAGTTATATTTCTTAACTTTAGTGCTTCTGTCAACTTCTCCTATGGGACAGCCGTTTTTTAGTAAAGTTGGTCGTCCGTGGCTAATTGGGGGAGCGATCGCCATCGGTGTGGGAAGCTTTGTACTGAGTCTCAACCACTGGCAGCAACAACAACGCGCCAATGAGGAGCGAGCGATTCAAGCTGCTTTAGCCAAGCCAGTGAGCGATCGCATTACGGCTTTGGGTCGCTTGGAACCCGAAGGGGAAGTGGTGACCGTCAGTGCTCCCTCAATGACCGAGCGGTTGGGGCAGCTCCTAGTGCGCGAGGGCGATCGCGTGGTTGCTGGTCAACCCCTTGCCTATTTAGACACTTATCCAGAGCGCAAAGCAGAGCGAGACTTAGCAGCAACTCAATTGCAGGAAGCCCGCCTACGCTATGACGCTGAAACTCGCCTAGCCCTTGCTCAAATTAGTGAAGCAGAGCGCCGGCGCGATCGCGCCAATGAACCCGCCATTGCGGCTATTCAAGCTCAACAGGCCACAATTCAGCGCATCCAAGCGGAACTGGAGATCGCCAATCGCGAGTATCAGCGGTTTGCCCAACTCTTTGCCGATGGGGTAATTTCTCAACAGGATTTAGATGACCGGATCGTTCGCGTGCGGAGCTTACAGGAGGAATTGCGCAACGCCCAAGCCAACCTCGTTCGTTTGCAGGAGGAGCGCCGCACAGAACTCGCCACTGCAAATGCTCAAGTGGACGCTGCCCAAGCAAATCTTGGACGAGTGCAAGCCCAAGTGCAACTCCTTTCAGCAGAACGCAATCTGCAACTAGCGGAAGCCCGTCTGGAGCGCACTATCATTCGCGCTCCCCGCAATGGTCGCGTGCTGCGGATTCACACTAAAGCAGGGGAGACCATCAATGAACGGGGCATTCTCGAACTCGGCAATACCGACCAAATGTATGCCGTTGCTGAAGTGTATGAGACCGATGTGCCCCGTGTCCATGTGGGTCAGCGGGCTGAAATTCGCAGCAGTGTCCTGAGTACACCGCTTACCGGGCGCGTTACGCGCGTGGGACTCCTAGTCGCCAAAAACGATGTCACCGATACCGACCCTGCCGCTAAAACCGATGCGCGGGTTGTGGAGGTCAGAATTCGCCTAGATAACAGCGAGCCAGTGGCGGGTCTGACCAATATGCAGGTGGAAGTGGCGATTGATCCCCGCTGAGGTACACCGATGATTTTTGCGATTCCCTTGGCTTGGTTGCAACTCATTCGGGAGCGGATTCGCCTCCTAGTGGCGATTGCCGGCATTGCCTTTGCCGTGGTGCTAATGCTCATGCAGTTTGGCTTTCGCGATGCCCTTTTTAAGGCGGCAGTGCGCTTCCACGAGAGCCTCAACACCGATATTGTTCTCATTAGTCCCCAATCCACGGCACTGATTGCCATGCGCAGCTTCCCGCGACGGCGACTCTACCAAGCAGCGGGTTTTGAAGGAGTGGAGTCCGTTTCTCCCCTCTACCTCAATTTTGGTCTGTGGCGCAATCCCATTAACAAAAGTACCCGCCAACTAATGGTGATTGGCGTGGATCCGATGGCGGTATCCATTTCAGTGTCCGATACCCCCCACTGGCAGGATGCTATTAAACTAGCGGATCATGTCCTTTTTGATGCCCAATCCCGCGCTGAGTTTGGCCCAATTCCAGAGCTATACCGCCAAGGGAAAGAGGTGACAACCGAAGTTTCTGGCCGCAAAATCACCGTAGCAGGCCTATTTCGCATGGGCGCTAACTTTGGCGCCGATGGTAATTTACTCACGAGTGACTTGAACTTTTTGCGTCTCTTTCCTGAACGCAATCCCGGTTTAATTGATGTGGGTCTGGTGCGGGTGCAGCCGGGGGTCAATACCAAGGCACTGGCACGGCGAATGAAGGCTGCTCTAGGCAATGATGTCCTAGTCATGACCCGTGAGGAGTTTGCTGAGTTTGAACGCAGCTACTGGGAAAAGAGTACCTCCATTGGCTTTATTTTCTCCCTCGGCGCCTTGATGGGTTTTATTGTTGGCTCTGTGATTGTTTATCAAATTCTCTACACCGATGTCACGGATCACTTGGCGGAGTATGCCACCCTCAAAGCGATGGGCTATCGCGACGTATTCTTCTATGGTGTGGTGATGCAGGAATCGTTGATTCTTTCCTGTATGGGCTATATTCCGGGATTCATTGTGTCGTTTCTACTGTATATCCTCATTGCCAATGCCACCTCGCTGCCGGTTTGGATGACGGTGGAGCGAGCAAGTTTGGTCTTTACCCTCACGGTGCTGATGTGTACGCTTTCGGGGGCGATCGCCATGCGGCGGATTCAACAAGCCGATCCTGCGGACATTTTCTAGGATGGTGCTATGGAGCCGGTGATCCAAATTCAAGGCCTCAATCACTACTTTGGTCAGGGGCAACTGCGTAAGCAAATTCTCTTTAATTTACACGCTCGCATTGAAGCGGGTGAGATTGTAATCATGACGGGGCCTTCAGGATCAGGGAAAACAACACTTTTAACCTTGATTGGTGCTTTGCGATCAGCTCAAGAGGGCAGTCTGCGGGTGCTTGGTCAGGAGCTACGCAACGCCACTAAAGAGCAGCAGATTCAAATCCGTCGTCAAACGGGCTACATCTTCCAAGGTCATAATCTGCTCCATGCCTTAACCGCTCGCCAAAATGTGCAGATGGCACTGGATTTGCAACCCCACCTGAGTCAACAGGAAGTCCGAGAACGGGTGGAAGCAATGCTCTGTGCCGTTGGCCTTGGAGAGCGCCTTGATTACTATCCCCATGAACTGTCGGGGGGACAAAAGCAACGAGTGGCGATCGCCCGCGCCCTAGTAGGACACCCAAAAATTGTACTTGCCGATGAACCCACGGCTGCCCTTGATAAAAAATCTGGTCGCGATGTGGTGGAAATTATGCGTGCCCTCGCCCGCGAACAGGGCTGTACCATCCTAATTGTGACGCACGACAACCGCATTCTCGATGTCGCCGATCGCATTATTCACATGGAAGATGGCCGTCTCTCGGAAACCACAATTGGCGTTTCTGCCTAACTTAGAATAGGAACAGCCGGCGCAGTATGAATCCGTTGAGGATATTTGCAGCTCCGCAGCAGACGCTACCGAGTTTAGACAGGGGCGATCGCCTCAGTCGCAAGGTCTTTGGGCGCCCCTATGCCCAATGTTTCTACATCAACAAAGCTGAACTTATTGACGCGATCGTGTAGGTGGCCTCCCCTGTGCAGGTAACGTCCCGCAGCCGTCCCCAGAGTCTCGTCATGGGCTGGTTGATGACCTTTGAAGCGGCAACGGCAAACGCCATGGTGCTCGATAATGCCACAGGGTGCTTAAAGGTTTATTGTCACTGTGGCGTTCAGGAATACTTGGTCTGAGTGGTACCGAACAAGTGGCCGATGACCACGGCATTTTTCGCAGTGTTTACTTCTACCCCTCGTGCAAGAAGCCTTGCAAACAGGATTGAAGTCGCGATCGCCCAAATAACGGTTCTGTGCTATGGTCATAGATAGCGGCTTGCAAGCGCAGCAGTGGCACTTGTCAACTCTTCTCATTTCCAACAGCTTCATCATGCCAGAAGTCTCCGGCGGCAGTCCTTGCCGTGAGCGGAGCTTTTGGTGTGCTTGACAAAGCGATGCCTCCTCGCTTAAGATGCAAGATCCGCGTTTTAGCGATACCCTCTAGAGGATATACATGGCTAGTAATCAGATTTACACGCCACCCGCCTTTACCTTGCCAGACCTTGTCGAGATTCAGCGGGCCAGTTTCCGATGGTTTCTTGAAGAAGGCCTCATTGAAGAGCTAGAGAGTTTTTCCCCAATTACGGATTATACCGGCAAAATTGAGTTGCACTTTTTGGCCAAGGACTACAGACTCAAGGAGCCGAAGTATAGCGTTGATGAGGCCAAGCGGCGGGATGCCACCTATTCGATGCAGATGTATGTCCCGACTCGCCTCATTAACAAAGAAAATGGCAATATCATTGACCAAGATGTCTTCATCGGCGATCTGCCCTTGATGACAGACCGTGGCACGTTTATCATTAATGGTGCCGAGCGTGTCATTGTCAACCAAATTGTCCGCAGTCCCGGTGTTTACTACAAATCAGAAACCGACAAAAATGGTCGCCGCACCTACAATGCCAGTCTCATCCCCAACCGAGGTGCTTGGTTAAAGTTTGAAACCGACAAAAACGATCTGCTCTGGGTACGCATTGACAAAACCCGCAAGCTCTCAGCACATGTCCTTCTCAAAGCCTTAGGTCTCACTGATAGCGAAATCCTAGAGCGGTTGCGTCACCCGGAGTACTACCAAAAAACCGTTGAAAAAGAAGGCAAATTCTCCGAAGAAGATGCCCTTATTGAGCTGTACAAAAAACTGCGCCCAGGGGAGCCACCCACAGTTTCAGGGGGACAACAGCTTCTGGAGTCGCGCTTCTTTGATCCCAAGCGCTATGACCTTGGTCGGGTTGGCCGCTACAAGCTCAACCGCAAGCTGCAATTGAATATTCCCGATACGGTGCGCATCCTCACCCCAGAGGACATTCTGGCGGCCATTGATTATCTGATTAACCTAGAGTTTGATCTGGGAACGGTGGATGACATTGACCACTTGGGCAACCGCCGCGTTCGCTCGGTGGGTGAATTGCTGCAAAACCAAGTGCGCGTTGGCCTCAATCGCCTAGAGCGCATTATCCGCGAGCGGATGACGGTGTCGGACACCGATTCTTTAACCCCCACTTCGCTCGTCAATCCGAAGCCCTTGGTGGCGGCCATTAAGGAATTCTTTGGCTCCAGCCAGCTTTCCCAGTTTATGGATCAAACCAACCCCCTTGCGGAACTCACCCATAAACGGCGCTTGAGTGCCCTTGGCCCCGGTGGGCTTACCCGTGAACGGGCAGGTTTTGCAGTGCGGGATATTCACCCTAGCCACTATGGCCGCATTTGTCCCATTGAAACCCCTGAAGGTCCCAATGCTGGGCTGATTGGTTCCTTGGCTACCCATGCCCGTGTCAATGAGTATGGCTTTATTGAGACGCCCTTTTATCCCGTGAAGGATGGCCGCGTTCTCAAAGATCAGCCGCCTGTTTATATGACCGCTGACGAAGAGGACGACAAACGGGTGGCACCAGGGGATGTGCCCACTGATGAGAACGGCTACATCTTGGGGGATGTGGTACCTGTGCGCTATCGCCAAGATTTCACCACCACCACCCCCGATCAAGTGGACTACGTGGCGGTTTCACCAGTGCAGATTATCTCCGTGGCCACCTCCTTAATTCCCTTCCTAGAGCACGATGATGCCAACCGTGCCCTCATGGGGTCTAACATGCAACGGCAGGCGGTGCCATTGTTGCGTCCCCAGCGTCCTTTGGTGGGTACGGGTCTAGAAGCTCAGGCAGCACGGGACTCCGGGATGGTAGTCCTCAGTCAGACCAATGGCGTTGTCACCTATGTGGATGCCAACCAAATTCGCATTAAGACCGATCATGGCCCTGAGATTACCTACACGCTGCAAAAGTACGAGCGTTCCAACCAAGATACCTGCTTGAATCAACGCCCCATTGTCTTTGTGGGCGATCGCGTCCAAGCGGGACAAGTGATTGCCGATGGCTCCGCCACCGAGGGGGGAGAACTCGCCCTTGGCCAAAACATCCTTGTGGCCTACATGCCGTGGGAAGGCTACAACTACGAAGACGCCATCCTCATCAGCGAACGGCTGGTGCAAGAGGATGTCTATACCTCCATTCACATTGAGAAGTATGAAATCGAGGCACGACAAACCAAACTCGGACCTGAGGAGATTACCCGCGAAGTGCCCAACGTCTCGGAAGATGCCCTGCGGCAATTGGATGAAAACGGCATTATCCGCATCGGTGCCTATGTAGAGGCAGGGGATATTCTCGTCGGGAAAGTCACTCCCAAAGGGGAATCGGATCAGCCCCCCGAAGAAAAACTGCTGCGGGCCATCTTTGGTGAAAAAGCACGGGATGTGCGGGACAACTCGCTGCGGGTGCCCAATGGTGAAAAAGGTCGCGTGGTGGATGTGCGCGTCTTTACCCGTGAGCAGGGGGATGAGCTGCCGCCTGGCGCCAATATGGTGGTGCGCGTCTATGTGGCGCAGAAGCGCAAAATCCAAGTGGGGGATAAAATGGCCGGTCGCCACGGCAACAAAGGGATTATTTCCCGAATTCTCCCTGTGGAGGATATGCCCTTCCTGCCCGATGGCCGTCCTGTAGATATTGTCCTCAATCCTTTGGGGGTACCCTCGCGGATGAATGTGGGGCAAGTTTATGAGTGCTTGTTGGGCTGGGCTGGCGAATGCTTGGGTCGCCGCTTCAAAATTACTCCCTTTGATGAAATGCATGGCAAGGAGAAATCCCGCGAAACCGTCCATGCCAAGCTGAAAGAAGCCAAAGAAGTCACGGGTCAAGATTGGGTCTTTAATGAGAACGACCCAGGCAAAATGGTGGTCTATGATGGCCGCACCGGTGAACCCTTTGACCGCCCAGTAACGGTGGGGATAGCCTATATGCTGAAGCTCGTGCACTTGGTGGACGATAAAATCCATGCCCGCTCCACGGGTCCTTACTCCTTGGTGACTCAACAGCCCCTCGGTGGTAAAGCGCAGCAAGGGGGTCAGCGGTTTGGCGAAATGGAGGTGTGGGCACTGGAGGCCTATGGTGCTGCCTATACCCTCCAAGAGTTGCTAACGGTCAAGTCCGATGATATGCAAGGACGCAATGAAGCCCTCAATGCCATTGTCAAGGGTCAATCCATTCCCCGACCGGGCACGCCGGAATCCTTTAAGGTGCTGATGCGGGAGCTGCAATCCCTGTGCTTGGATATTTCCGTGCGCAAGGCCAGTATTCCCAGCTTTGATGACGATGGGGAAACAAAACCTGATCCCGAGGTGGATTTGATGGTGGATGCCACTCCTCGCCGCACGCCGCCCCGGCCCACCATTGACTACAGTGCCCTTGATGACGCAGACGATAAAGAAGGGGCAACGACCTTCTAGACACGCGGCACCTATTCAGCTTGTTGGGGGCGATCGCCCCCTCGAACCATTCATTGCCAAAGGATTTGTGAGTTTATGCCCAGAATCGAGCAACGCTTTGATTATGTAAAAGTGTCTCTCGCGTCACCGGAGCGCATCATCCAATGGGGTCAGCGCACGCTCCCCAACGGTCAAGTAGTGGGCGAGGTCACTAAGCCAGAAACCATCAACTACCGTACGCTCAAGCCGGAGATGGATGGCCTCTTCTGCGAGCGGATTTTTGGTCCCGCCAAGGATTGGGAATGTCACTGCGGTAAGTATAAGCGGGTGCGCCATCGTGGCATTGTCTGCGAACGCTGTGGCGTTGAGGTCACCGAATCGCGGGTGCGGCGGCATCGCATGGGCTACATCAAATTGGCCGCCCCTGTCACCCATGTGTGGTACCTGAAAGGGATTCCCAGCTACATGGCTATCCTACTGGATATGCCACTGCGGGATGTGGAGCAGATTGTCTATTTCAACTCCTATGTGGTGCTCAATCCCGGCAATCACCCTGCCCTCAGCTACAAGCAGCTCCTGAGCGAAGATCAGTGGCAGGAAATCGAAGAAGAGATCTACAGCGAGGACTCGGAGCTAGAGGGCATCGAAGTGGGCATTGGGGCGGAAGCTATTCAACGCCTGCTTCAGGATTTGGATTTGCAAGCGGAGGCCGACCAGCTGCGGCAAGAAATCCTCAACGCCAAGGGGCAAAAACGCGCCAAGCTGATCAAACGGCTGCGGGTTATTGATAACTTTATTGCCACTGGCGCAAAGCCGGAATGGATGGTGTTGACGGTGATTCCCGTTCTTCCACCGGATCTACGGCCAATGGTGCAACTGGATGGGGGACGCTTTGCCACCTCTGACCTCAATGACTTGTACCGCCGTGTCATTAACCGCAACAATCGCCTTGCCCGTCTCCAAGAAATCCTTGCGCCAGAAATTATTGTCCGCAATGAGAAGCGGATGTTGCAGGAGGCGGTGGATGCCCTGATTGATAATGGTCGTCGCGGGCGCACGGTGGTGGGTGCCAATAACCGTCCCCTCAAGTCCCTTTCGGACATTATTGAGGGCAAACAGGGGCGCTTCCGCCAAAACCTCCTGGGGAAACGGGTGGACTACTCGGGTCGTTCGGTAATTGTGGTGGGGCCAAAGCTGCAAATGCACCAATGCGGCTTGCCTCGGGAAATGGCCATTGAACTCTTCCAGCCCTTTGTGATTCACCGCCTGATTCGTCAGCAAATTGTCAACAACATTAAGGCGGCGAAGCGGCTGATTCAGCGGAATGACCCCCAAGTTTGGGATGTGCTGGAGCAGGTGATTGAGGGTCATCCCGTGTTGCTCAACCGCGCGCCGACACTCCACCGTTTGGGGATTCAGGCCTTTGAGCCAATTCTGGTGGAGGGGCGAGCCATTCAACTGCACCCCTTGGTGTGTCCTGCCTTCAACGCAGACTTTGACGGCGACCAAATGGCAGTGCACGTGCCCCTTTCAATTGAGGCACAGGCGGAGGCGCGGATGCTAATGTTGGCCTCGAACAATATCCTGTCGCCGGCCACAGGCAAGCCAATTATTACCCCTAGCCAAGATATGGTTTTGGGCTGCTATTACTTGACCGCAGAAAATCCGAAGCTGCCCGACTATGGCGATCGCTACTATGCCAACCTCCAAGACGTGGTCATGGCCTACGAACAGGGACACTTACCCCTCCATGCCTTTGTCTGGGTGCGCTACGACGGTGAGGTGGACGATGGCGACACCGGTGAACCCCAGATTACGACCTATGAAGATGGCTGCCGTTTGCTGGAGTACCCCCTGCGGCGGGTCAAGGAGGATGCCAACGGCCAAGTGATTTCCCAATACATCCGCACCACCCCCGGCCGCATCATCTACAACCAAACGATTCAAGAAGCCCTAGCCAGTTAATTTGGGAGACCCCAACACCATGAGTGAGAAAAAGCCTGTTTTCTTTAACCGCACTATTGACAAAAAAGGTTTGCGGGACCTGATTGCTTGGTCGTTCAGCAACTTTGGCACCGCCCGCACAGCGGAAATGGCGGATAAAGTCAAAGACCTTGGCTTTCGCTATGCCACCCGCGCCGGCGTTTCCATCAGTGTGGATGACCTGCTTGTTCCGCCGAAAAAACAAGAACTCCTTGAAGCGGCAGAAAAAGAAATTAAAACCGCCCAAGAGCGCTACTCGCGGGGGGAAATTACGGAGGTCGAACGCTTCCAGAAGGTGATTGACACGTGGAACACCACCAATGAAGAGCTAAAAAACGAAGTGGTGCGCCATTTCCGCAATACCGATGTTCTCAACTCCGTCTATATGATGGCTTTTTCCGGCGCACGGGGGAATCTCTCGCAGGTGCGTCAGTTGGTGGGAATGCGCGGGTTGATGGCCAATCCCCAAGGGGAAATCATTGACCTGCCGATTAAAACCAACTTCCGCGAAGGGCTGACGGTAACAGAGTACATCATCTCCTCCTACGGTGCCCGCAAGGGGTTGGTGGATACGGCACTGCGGACAGCGGACTCCGGTTACCTGACCCGTCGCCTAGTGGATGTGGCTCAAGATGTGATTATCCGCGAAGAGGATTGTGAAACGCAGCGGGGGATTACCCTCCGCAGTATGACGGTGGGAGACAAGGTACTGTCTCTGGAGGATCGGCTTTTGGGGCGGGTGGTACTTAATGATGTTCGCCATCCGCAGACGGGCGAAGTGCTGGTGGCCAAAAATCAAGCCATCTCCGCCGATCTCGCCAAAAAAATCGTCAATGCGGGTATCGAAGAAGTGGTGGTGCGATCGCCCCTCACCTGCGAGGCCACTGGCTCGGTTTGTCGTCTCTGCTACGGCTGGAGTCTTGCCCATGCCAAATTGGTGGATATGGGAGAAGCCGTAGGAATTATTGCGGCTCAATCCATTGGCGAACCCGGTACGCAGTTGACGATGCGCACGTTCCACACAGGAGGTGTGTTTACGGGGGAAGTGGCTCGCCAAGAACGCGCGCCCTTTGCCGGCACTGTGGAGTACAGCAAGAAATTACGGGTACGCCCCCACCGCACCCGCCACGGGGATGAGGCCTTTATTGTCGAAAGTGCCGGCAAGCTGGTGGTTAAAAACCCTCAGCAAACCCAAGAGTTTGATCTTCCCCAAGGGTCAATTGTACTGGTGGAAGATGGGGAAACCGTTGAAGCAGGTCAACTTTTGGTAGAGGTGGCTCAAGCCAGCCGCAGTGTCCGCAAGGCGGTAGAAAAGGTGACCAAGGATGTGGCCTCCGATTTGGCGGGTCAAGTGAAGTTTGTTAACCTTGAGGTCGAGGAAAAGCGCGATCGCCAAGGCACAACCACGCGCATTGCCCCCAAAGGTGGCTTGATTTGGGTACTCTCCGGCGAAGTCTATAATCTGCCCCCCGGTGCTGAGCCGGTTGTTAAAAATGGCGATCGCATCGAAGCCGGTGCCGTCCTGGCAGAAACCACAGTGAAAACAGAACATGGGGGCGTCGTGCGTCTTCCAGAGCAACAGGACAGTAAGGGGGGGCGCGAGGTGGAAATCATTACCGCCTCTGTAATGCTCGATAAAGCCAAGGTGCTCAAAGAAACGCAGCAAGGCCGCGAGCACTACATTATTGAAACTCCCACTGGCCAGCGTTTTTCCCTGAAAGCCGCTCCCGGTACAAAAGTGGCCAATGGTCAAGTGGTGGCCGAACTGATTGACGATCGCTACCACACCACCACCGGCGGTATTCTCAAGTACGCCGACATCGAAGTGGCCAAAAAGGGCAAAGCTAAACAGGGTTACGAAGTCCTCAAGGGGGGAACGCTCCTGTGGATTCCCGAAGAAACCCATGAGGTGAACAAGGATATTTCCCTGCTGATGGTGGAGGACAACCAATACGTCGAGGCGGGCACTGAGGTTGTCAAGGACATCTTCTGCCAAAACAGCGGTGTCGTCGAAGTTATCCAGAAAAACGATATTCTACGGGAAATTATCATCAAGCCCGGTGAACTTCACCTTGTGGACGATCCGGAGGCCGCACGACTAAAACATGGCACCTTAGCGCGTCCCGGTGAAGAGGTACTCCCCGGCCTTGTGGTCGAAGCCCTCTCGCAAGTGGATTATCTGGAAGACACACCGGAAGGGCCGGCAATTCTGCTGCGCCCCGTCCAAGAATTTAGCGTTCCCGATGAGCCATCGGTCCCCAGCCAAGATTCCAGTGATAGCTCAGGGCAATCCATTCGCCTGCGAGCTGTACAGCGGTTGCCTTACAAACACGATGAGCGGGTCAAATCTGTAGATGGGGTTGATCTGCTGCGGACACAATTAGTCCTTGAAATTGGCAGCGAAGCGCCCCAACTGGCCGCCGACATTGAAATTGTGAAGGACGAAGTGGATCCAGACGCCCAGCGGCTGCAACTGGTGATTCTTGAATCCTTGGTGATTCGCCGTGACATTGCTGCGGATCAAACCCAAGGTAGTACGTTTACTTCCCTTCTTGTCAAAGATGGCGATCACATTGGCCCTGGTGCCGTGATTGCCCGGACAGACATCAAGGCCAAGCAGGCGGGTGAGGTGCAGGGCATCTTGCGCAGTGGTGAATCGGTTCGCCGCATTCTGGTCGTTACCGACAGCGATCGCCTGCGGATCGAGACTAACGGGGCTAAACCCACGGTCAAAGTTGGCGATCTCGTGCGTCCGGGCGATGAACTTGCCAAGGGAGTGATGGCTCCAGAAACAGCGGCAGTCATGGCAGTGGCCGATGACCACGTGATCCTGCGCCTAGCCCGTCCCTACCTTGTCTCGCCGGGGGCAGTGCTGCAAATTGAAGACGGTGATCTTGTGCAGCGGGGGGATAACCTTGCCCTGCTGGTCTTTGAGCGGGCAAAAACAGGTGACATCATCCAAGGGTTACCTCGGATTGAAGAACTCCTTGAAGCGCGCCATCCCAAGGAAAAATGTGTGCTGGCCGTGCGCCCCGGTACTTGTCAAGTCACCTACAACAGTGATGATAGTGTAGATATCAAAGTCATTGAAGAGGATGGCACGATTCAGGAATACCCTGTTCTCCCTGGCCAAAACCCCTTGGTGGTGGATGGTCAAAAGGTCAATTTAGCTGACCCCCTCACCGATGGGCCTGTGGATCCCCACGACATCCTCTCAATTTACTTTGAGTACTACAAACCCCAGGGGTTACTCAAAGCTGCCCAAATCAGCTTTGAAAAGGTGCAGTCATTTTTGGTCAACGAAGTGCAGTCGGTGTACCTGACCCAAGGGATTGAGATTTCCGATAAGCACATTGAGATTATTGTCCGCCAGATGACCTCAAAAGTGCGAATTGAGGATGCCGGCGACACAATTTTGCTGTCTGGTGAACTGATGAATCTGCGCCAAGCAGAGCAGGCCAACGAGCCTATGGCACTGACAGGGGGCGCCCCTGCTCAATACATTCCCGTCCTCTTGGGAATTACCAAGGCCTCGCTGAATACCGACAGCTTTATTTCAGCAGCCAGTTTCCAAGAGACAACGCGCGTGCTGACAGAAGCCGCCATTGAAGGCAAGTCCGATTGGCTGCGGGGACTCAAGGAAAACGTGATCATCGGCCGTCTCATCCCTGCGGGCACCGGCTTCAACAGCTACGAGGAAAGTAGCGATGGTGACGAGGAGTGGGAAGAAGGTGAAGAGCGTTTGGGACAAACCCACGTGATTACTCCTGAACCTGAACCTCCATCCATGACCATCAATCCTGCGGCTGACCTCGGTGAGGATGTCCTCATTGACGACGAAACCGCGCCCCACGTGATTGAAAAAATCACTGGACGAACTCGCGATTTTGAATTCGCCAGTAGTGATGCTGACAATGAGGAGGAACTCGCAGAGGAGGAGGACTATGGGGACGAAGAGGAAGAAGATACCTTCTAACTAGAATCTCCTCCGTTGTGAAGAAAGCTACGGTGGGGCTTGGCACCCAATTCAGTCCTGATCCGAGGACAGGCTCAGAGGTGTACTCGCCGTAGCTTTTTTAGTTGCAGGTCAGTTTCGGAGCATACCGAATGGCACAGCAAGTTTTTGCAAAGATGCTAGAAACCCTTGCCATACCCTAAAATTGGCAGTGAAGAGGTCAAAGTAAAAGCCGCAATTTTATGCCTGTTTCAGCATATTCCAGCCTCAGGGCCGATCAGTTTCGTCATCCCCGCGATCGCGAGGCCACCCAAGCGCTCCAGCAACTGCCGGGGTTGGACATTCTTGTGCGATCGCTCCTAGGTTCTGTAGCGGAGCAGGCCTTTTACCTTGAGAACATTGGCAGTAGTCTGCGCCTCGGTGAACAGCAACTGCCAGAAATTTATGCCCTTCATCTGGAGGCGTGCCGTATCTTAGGCTTAGAACCGCCGCAGCTTTATCTTAAACAACATCCCGTTCCCAATGCCTATACCTTTGCGATGCAGGGCAAGCAGCCCTTTGTGGTACTGCACTCCTCCCTTGTGGAGTTACTGACACCCAAGGAATTGCAGGCGGTGCTGGCCCACGAGCTAGGGCATCTGAAGTGTGAGCATGGGGTGTATCTAACCATCGCCAACCTGCTGCTTTTTGCCACCAGTCAACTTTCCCCTTGGGGTCTGCTCGTAGCCCAAGTTTTACAAACTCAATTGATGCATTGGCTGCGCTGTGCGGAACTCACCTGCGATCGCGCTGCACTGTTAGTCACCCAAGACCCGCGGATTGTAGCCTCGGTGCTTATGAAACTCTGTGGTGGCTCGCCGCAGTGGAGCGATCGCCTGAATCTGGATGCCTTTATTGCCCAAGCACGGGCGTATGACGCTGCCGATCGCGGCTGGTACAGTCTTTTTAAGGAAGTGCAGGCCACGCAGCTCACTCACCCCCTCCCTGTGCTGCGGGCACGGGAAATTCTCAATTGGGCGGAAACCCAGCAGTACGATCGCCTTGTGAAACAGCTCCACCCTACTTCCTAAAACCCCGGTTATAACTGCTCAATAATGCCCCGCAGGCGATCGTAATCATCCTTAAGGAGACGATTCAGGTATTGAGCTGCCTGCACTAGCCACTGGCGATCGCGCTGGCGAAGGTGATACAAGAAACGCAGGGTTGCAGCCACCAAGGCATCCCCTGGGCCGTAGCGTAGGGTCAACAGTGTTCGCAAAAAGGTCAATGTGCCACTAAAGGCAATCACTTCCTCAGGAGGACAAGTGTACACCTGCTGGTGCATTTGGGGTGGGCGGGGGGGCAAGTGGTGATAAAAGCGTTCCCTTTCCTCGAAGCCGGCGATGGCGATCGTGACCTCTGTTTTCAACATGGCAAAAATATGGGGTTGCTCTTGCCGTAATTGCTCTAGGGATAGCCCCAAGGCGGTGGCACGGTGAATGGTGTCAATGGGAGCCGTCACTACATAGGCAACAACGCCATAAATCACGCGATCGCTTTCGGGAATCCGCACCCAACTGCCCAAGGCGGGCACCGCAGGAAAATCTAGGTGGGCGGGTTCGTGGCACTGAGCAATGCAGTGATCCGTTGCGGTCTGGATAATTTCGGCAAAGGGCTGGGGGGGAGGCGATCGCCGCGCCATGGTTTACTTTTTCGCTTTTCCCTTGGGCGTGGTCGCGGCTGGCTCTAGCTCGCTCATTTGAAACGTAACCAGTTTGTCCCAGTTCCCCCCCTCAAAGAGCACTGCTACTTTGCCATCTGTAACCCGCTGGACAATCCCCTGAAATTGGTAGTAGGTATCGTTGGGATTGGTTACTTTCACAGTCATACCGGGGAGAATCGTCATTGCTAAGTCGCTGGCCATCGTTTTATCCCAAAGATATCGTGTGCCTCTATTATCTCCTGCCCTTGACCCGTTCGGGCTTTACTGTGAAACGCCAGAAGATAGGCTTTAGCTATGGGCTTAATGATATTTTTTAACGGAGAGGGAGGGATTCGAACCCTCGGATAGGAGTTACCTGCCTATCAACAGATTAGCAATCTGCCGCTTTCGACCACTCAGCCACCTCTCCTTTTTGAGGGTTCTTTATTCTAGATCAGTTTTCTTCTCCTTTTCAATCCTCATTGCTCTGCGGCTGTTGCTCTGGGGGGCGATCCAACCGAGAATCCATGCTAAAGTTTTGCAGAATGGCTGTGTTGTGGGAATAAAGGGAATGGCTGTAGGCTGGCAATCTTCAGCAGTACTTAGGCGAATTTCTACTCTGGCTGAGTTCAGCAGGTTGAGCGTCAAGTCCTCATGTTGAACGATCTTGCCCTGAATCCCCCAAAAATGCTCATGTCGGGACTCCTCGCGATCGCCCCCGTGGCGCTGCCTAGCCCAGTTCAGGCGACACCCACACCTACGCCAGCGGCACAGGCACCTTCTTCGCAAACGTCAGCGTCGGATGCCCTCACGCCCCTTAACCCCGACCCCGATAAACTGGCGCTTCCTAAGACAGTCAACATAGATCTCAATCAACCCCTCACCCTAGAGCAGGCAATTGAGGTGGCCATCCGCAACAACATTGGTCTGCAAATTAGTGAGTTACAACTACAGCGGGCACGGGCACAACTGCGACAGGTCAAAGCCCAGCTTTACCCCACCCTTGCGTTTCAAGCCAGCATTGGCCAGAATACCTCCCCCGGCGGCCAACCTGTTTACCTGCCCCTGAACTTTCAACAGCAGGTCTCTTTGCAACAGCAGCAACAGCAACAAGCGCAGCAACAGCTTCTTACTCAGCAACTGGCCGCCAGCAGTATTTTGAATACTCAGGTGCAACGGTTGCAACAACGATTCCAAGGCCCCCAATTAACGACATTGTCGGATCAGCAAAACCTTGAGCTACAACAGCAACTGCAACAATTGCAAAGTAGTGCCAACCAAGCTGCCACGCCCGCCAATTTCACCCCAATTACCCTTGCGCCCGTCAATCAACTGAGCTATAGAAACTTTTTTACCAACCTCTTTGGGGCAACAAGTGGCGCAACTGCCAATGCAGCGCTGGTCATGAACTATACGTTGTTTGCGGGGGGCGGGCGATCGGCCGCCATCGCAGCGGCTCGCGACCAAGTACGCTTTAGTGAATTGGAGGTACAACGCCAACTTCAACAACTGATCCTTGACGTTACCAATGATTACTACTTAGCACAACAGGCCAAGATCCAGGTGCAAATTGGCGAGGCAGCGGTGGCCAATGCCCAAGTGACATTGCGCAATGCTAAAGCCTTTGAGCAAGCAGGCGTGGGAACGCTGTTGGATGTGTTGACCGCAGAGGTGAGCCTTGCCAATGCCGAGCAAAACTTGAACCAAGCTCGCAATTTGGAAATCACCACGCGGCGGCAGTTGGCACAGCGGTTAAATTTGAACCCGGCGGTGGATGTGGCGATCGCCGACCGTGTTGAGCCTGCTGAGGCATGGACACTTTCCCTTGATGAGAGTATTCTCCTTGCCTATCAGAACCGTGTTGAACTAGAGCAGCAGCTGCTACAGCGCACGATTGCCCTGAAAAATCGTCAGGTGGCATTGGCGGCTACACGTCCCCAACTCAGTCTCTTTGCCGCTGGCAATATGCTGGACAAAGTTGCCGATGATCTGGCGCCGCGCTTTGGCTATGGGGTGGGGCTGCAAATGCAACTTGCTCTCTTTGATGGCGGTAATGCCCGTGCCAGTGCAGCTCGCCAAGAAGTCCTTGCGGCAACTGCTGAGGAACAATACGCCAATCAGAAGAACCTCATCCGCTTGGAGGTGGAAACCGCTTATGCCAATCTCAGGGCCAATGAGAAAAACATTGCCACCGCACGGACGGCTGTTAGCCAAGCCACTGAGGGACTGCGCCTTGCTCGCCTGCGTTTTCAAGCGGGGGTGGGGACTCAACAGGAGGTCACTAGTGCTGAAGCAAATTTGACCCAAGCCCAAGGAAATCTCCTTGCGGCCATTTTGAACTATAATCGCTCCCTAGCAGCATTAAAGCGGGCCGTGGGTTATCCGCAACAGAGACAGTTAGGAGTTAAGAAATAGCTAATGGGCGATCGCCGGCGGGCATTAATTACAGGCATCACAGGACAGGATGGCTCCTATCTTGCCGAACTGCTCCTAGAAAAGGGCTATGAAGTCCACGGCATTATTCGCCGTACCTCCACGTTCAACACCGATCGCATTGACCACATTTACGTTGATCCCCACCAAGAGGGAGCTACTCTGCGCCTGCACTACGGCGATCTCACCGATGGCGGTACCCTAAGGCGAATTATCGAACTTAGCCAGCCCGATGAAATTTACAACCTAGGGGCGCAATCCCATGTGCGAGTCAGCTTTGATGCGCCGCAGTACACGGTGGAGACTGTTGCCATGGGGACGCTGCGACTTCTCGAGGCCATCCGCGAATACCAAGAGCGCACAGGCAAACAGGTAAAGTTCTACCAAGCGGGTTCCTCGGAGATGTTTGGCCTTGTGCAGGAAGTGCCCCAGCGGGAAACAACCCCCTTTTATCCCCGCAGTCCCTATGCCTGTGCCAAAGTCTATGCCCACTGGCAAACCGTGAATTATCGCGAGGCTTACAATCTATTTGCCTGTAATGGCATCCTCTTTAACCACGAAAGTCCTCGGCGGGGGGAAACCTTTGTCACCCGCAAAATTACCCGTGCCGTTGCCCGGATTGTGACTGGCCAGCAAAACAAGCTTTACTTGGGTAACTTGGATGCCAAGCGGGATTGGGGCTACGCCAAGGACTATGTGCGCGCCATGTGGCTAATGCTGCAACAGGAACGCCCCGATGACTATGTGGTGGCCACGGGCGAAACCCACTCCGTACGGGAATTTTTAGAACTAGCCTTTGGTTATGTCGGTCTCAATTGGCAAGACTATGTGGAATTTGACCCCCGTTATTTGCGGCCTACAGAGGTGGATTTACTCTTGGGAGATCCAACAAAAGCCAAAACGGTTCTAGGCTGGCAGCCCTCGGTTACGTTTCCGGAACTGGTGGCCTTGATGGTGGAAGCCGATCTCCAGGCTGTGGGTGCCTTGGGGAGAACGCCCAAAACCACTTCCGACACGGTGCTCGATCTCATGGCTCAGCGGCAGTTTATTAGCAAGGCAGACTAGCGATGGATTTAAGTCAAAAGAGAATTCTCGTCACGGGGGGAGCGGGGTTCTTGGGACGCCACGTGGTAGCACACCTGCAAAAAGCAGGGGCAATGCCTGAGCAAATCACAGTGGTGCGATCGCGCGACTACGATCTCCGCCAACTGTCTGCTTGTCAAGCCGTTGTTCAAAACCAAGATATTGTCATTCACCTTGCCGCCCACGTGGGGGGGATTGGCCTCAACCAAGCCAAGCCCGCTGAACTCTTTTATGACAACCTGATGATGGGGGCACAACTCATTGACTGTGCCTATCGCGCAGGGGTTGAGAAATTTGTTTGCGTGGGAACCATTTGTGCCTATCCCAAATTCACCCCCGTTCCTTTCAAAGAAAGCGATCTGTGGAGCGGCTACCCCGAAGAAACCAATGCCCCCTACGGCATTGCTAAAAAAGCCTTGCTGGTTCAGCTGCAAGCCTATCGGCAGCAGTATGGGTTTAATGGCATCTATCTTTTGCCTGTGAATCTCTATGGGCCGGGGGATAACTTTGACCCCTTGAGTTCCCATGTGATTCCTGCTTTGATTCGCAAAGTTTATACCGCTCAGCAGAAGGGGGAGAATGTGATTCCCGTGTGGGGCGATGGCAGTCCTAGCCGCGAATTTCTCTATGTGGAGGATGCAGCTCGCGGCATTGTCATGGCCACCCAGGCTTACGATGATCCCGATCCCGTCAACCTAGGTACGGGTGAAGAAATCACCATTAAGAACTTAGTTGCCCTCATCTGCGAACTCATGGGATTTCAAGGGGAGATTGAATGGCAGACGGAGAAACCCAATGGTCAGCCCCGCCGCTGCTTGGATACTACCAAAGCAAAGGAAGCCTTTGGTTTTTGTGCCCAAATTTCCCTTAGAGAAGGTTTGGAGCGCACAATTAGTTGGTATCGTCAACATGCTGCATCCCTATGACAAACTGGCTCCAGATTATTCAGGACATTGCCCAAGACATCTTCCAAGAATTGGGAACTGGCTTTAATGAAGCCATCTACCAGAAGGCCTTTGAGGTGGCTCTGCGGGAACGACAAATTAAGTACGAAGAGCAACGCAAGGTGCCAATTCTCTTTCACGGCTATTTTGTGGGGGAGGCCATTCCCGATCTCATTCTCTATGACTATGACAATGACCAAGCGGTTGTGGTGGTTGAGCTAAAGGCGGTTCAGAAGGTTGGCGACAAGGAAGTCAAGCAGGTCAGGAAGTACATGGAGACCTTAAACATTCCGCTGGGAGTTGTGGTCAACTTTCCGACTTCTACTGAAGCAGATGGAATCCAAATCACTGAGGTCAGCCTAGGATCGACCCTTTAAGACTCATTAGAGGCTCTCCCGATACTCAGCCAGCAGGGCAATCACCTGCATCAGCACCTCTCGATTGTGGGGAGAGGGGTCAACTAAGAAGTTGAGGAGTGCAAGATCGCGTTCAGCTTCGATTCTAGCTCGGCGAGTCGCTCGTTCTGCTTCTGCAATTCGGCGTTGCTCCTCAATAATTCGGCGTTGCTCTTCTGCAATTCGGCGTTGCTCTTCTGCAATTCTTTGAGC
>NZ_CALGOG010000046.1:0-69800 GCF_937958135.1 uncultured Thermosynechococcus sp.
TGGGCGATCGCTGCGAGAACGTGATGGTTCTCTTTGCAACCTCTCAGACAAACATGGACGGACAGCATTTTAGCTCCCCGACGGCGGATTGCTCATGGCTATTGGCGATAGCGGCAATTCCTCGATTGAACTAGAGGTCAACAACACCCTCACTCAAGGGAACCCTGCTACGCGCAGCTTAGAACTACGGGCTGATGATGGTTCAACACTGTGCGCCAATGTCTTTAGAAATAGGCAAGTAAGTGGAGCTGGTTTCCGTTTACGGCCTGAACATGCTTCTGTCACTTTCCGAATTGTTGACCGTCCTAATCTTGGTCTCAACAACAATGGGGTTACGATTAGGACAACCGGTGCAGGGACAGTCACCAACATTACGACTGCCACATTCAATGCAGCGCCGCCTTCGGGTTGTACATTCCCCTAATATTCAAGAGCACTTGGGTCTTGAAAAGAATTAATCCAATTGTAATTCCAGCACTGCTCTAACCAACCTATCAACGTGTGACGAGGGGCAGAAACTTGGCGTACCACTGACCACACCTGCAGTGCCGCTAGGGGAGAGTTGGCCTCCGCTGTCAGGGGTTGATAGGGGGCATACTCACAGGGCACACCCAAATCGGTGAGCCGTTGGTAGATTGGCCAACGCAGTTGCCATGGAACTGCAATAAGCTGGGGGTTTATAGACATTCAATAAGCACTCCGTTGTTGAAAAAATACAGCAAAGTAGCTTAGGATGGGTCTGTTAGAGCAAATGGCAGTAGCTCACTAGTGCCCCAAAGGAGTATCGTGCTATGACGACCAGGACTTCGCCACGCCAAGCCTTTGGCGAGATGGCTGACACGGTAGTGTTGCTGGACAAATCCACGACAACACCGGTGTGCGAAGGGATGAATCGCCTCCTGGCGAGTTTTCAAGCCCTTTATTTGCAGTACCAAAAGCATCATTTTGTTGTTGAGGGTGCAGAGTTTTACATGCTGCATCAGTTTTTCCAAAACTGCTACGAACAGGTGCAAGGTCACATCCACGACTTGGGAGAACGGCTCAATGGCTTGGGAGGTGTGCCCGTGGCCGGTTTCCAGCAGTTGGCAGCTCTCTGTGGTTTTACCCCTGAACCCGAGGGGGCTTTTAGCTGTCGGCAAATGCTCAGCAATGATTTGCAAGCGGAGCAGGCCATTATCGGAATTCTGCGGCAACAGGCTACCCAGGCAGAAAGTTTGGGCGATCGCGCCACGGCGTATCTGTACGATCAAATCCTCTTGAAGACGGAGGAGCGCGCCTACCATATTGCCCACTTTCTGGCCGACGATAGCCTGAAGGGGTAGTCTTTCGCAATTTTGGTTAACGAGTCCTAACACAAGATGATATTTATTCATACCATACCCCCACTCAAGGGGGTTTTTTAATGCAGATTTTTCCTACCACTTAGCCTAGCCTAATTGAAATTTAATTGCAATAACTTTCCTCAAGATTGTTCGTTGCAGGACGCTGGCGCGGATATTGCTGCATCAGGGTGCGCACCTGCTCGGCGTGGTAGGAACTGCGGGTAAGGGGAGAGGAGACCACCTGCAAAAAGCCCATGGATTCTCCCAGTTGGCGCCATGCCTCAAATTGCACTGGGGGAATAAACGCCTGCACAGGTAAGTGTTTGGGACTGGGTTGGAGGTACTGGCCAATCGTGAGAATATCACAGCCCACTTGCCGCAGATCTGCCATTACCGCCGCTACCTCCTCAGGGGTTTCTCCCAAGCCCACCATAATGCCGGACTTGGAGTAGATCCACGGAGCGCGATCGCGCACCCGTTGCAGCAGCTCTAGACTGCGCTGATAGTTGCCTTGAGGACGCACCCGCCGATAGAGACGGGGCACCGTTTCGGTGTTGTGGTTGAGCACGTCTGGACTGGCAGCCAAAATTTGGTCTAGGGCTTGCCAATTGCCACACAGATCGGGAATGAGTACTTCAATAGTGGTCTGGGGCGATCGCGCCCGCACGGCCTCAATCGTGGCCACAAAGTGAGATGCCCCACCATCCGGCAGATCATCCCGATTCACGGCGGTAATCACGACATGATTAAGACGCAGGCGCACCACCGCTTCCGCAAGGCGCTGAGGTTCAGTGGCATCCAAGGGCAGAGGCTTTTTGGCAAAATCAATATCGCAGTAGGGGCAAGCGCGGGTGCACGCTGAACCCATCATTAAGAACGTCGCTGTTCCTTCATGGAAACACTCCCCAATATTGGGGCAAGAGGCCTCTTCGCAAACGGTATTAAGATTTAAGTCCCGCAGGAGTTCCTTGACTGACCCGACCCGCTGCCATTGGGGGGCTTTGACCCGTAACCACTCCGGTTTAATCACCACGGCTAACTCCACTGCAAATTCAAAAACAAACAAAGGGAAAACGTCAATTGTGCCACCAACAGAAAGATGTAAATCAAAGCACGGGGACGGAAAATCGTCAGCAATAACCCCAGCCCCTTGAGATCCACCATGGGGCCGAGAACCAGAAAAGCAAGAATTGACCCCGGTGTAAACGTGGCAGCAAAGGCCAGGGCAAAGAAGGCATCCACGGTGGAGCAAATGGAAATCACTGTGCCGAGGAGCATCATCGCCACCACTGAGATCACCGGCCCTTGGCCAAGGCTGAGAATGAGTTCACGGGGAACAGCTACCTGAATGAGCGTTGCCCCTAGACTGCCGAGGACGAGAATGCCCCCCAGTTCACGAAATTCTTGCACTACATTGTCTAGAACTTGGGGTAGGCGCTGCTGCCAGGGAATCCTTGGGGGAGGGGGGGCAAGGGTTAACGTTTCCATGGCAAGGGGTTGACCGGGGGTACCCAACAAGTAGGTGCCCGACTGCAGCAGGGCAGGAACAGCCGTTGTTTGGGGTTGGGGGCGACGCATCAGAGCGGTGACGGTGGGCTGCAAAAAGGGGGTGAGATCCTTTTGAAAACTAAAGACCCAGCCAATAGTGGTGGCGATCGCCAGTGAAAAGAGGACACGAAACACGACAATCTCCGGCTGATCGCGAAAGGCCGTCCAAGTTGCCCAAATTACAATTGGGTTGATCGTGGGTGCCGCCAACAAAAAACCAATGACCACGGAGGTCGGCAGCCCTTGTATTAGCAATCGCCGCGCCACCGGTACATTGCCACACTCGCATACCGGAAAAAGAAAGCCGATACAACTGCCCACCAAAGCGCCCAGCAGGGGCGATCGCGGTAAGCGACGAATCAGGGCCTGCTCATCTACAAACAGCAGTAGCCCACTGGAAAGCAAAATCCCCAGCAGCAGAAATGGCAGCGCCTCTACCAAGAGGCTCAGAAAAAGTGTGAAGCCGCTCTGCAATTGATTCGCAAATGTCATGGGGTTAGCGTGGAGTTTGGGATACAATCTCCTTCAATTCAAGGGGACTCGGCTGGATATCCGTTTGCCGTGAGTCGGTAATCAGCCAATCTAGGGCAGCCGCTTTCAGATCAATGGTGGTGCCCGTTTTATCGACGCAGTAGCGCCCAAAGACCAGTTTATCCACCAAGCGAACATCGGATCCGAGGCGAGAATACTCAAAAATCACGCAGTTATCAACGACTGCACCACTGCAAATGTGGCAATTGGGGCCAATCATTGTGGGGCCAATAATTGTTGCGCCGTCTTCAATCTTCGTCATGCCGCCAATGTACACCGGGCCTTGGATCGTCACCTTATCCCAATTAGCCGCCACATTCAGCCCAGTATAAATTCCCGGAAACCGCTCATGGCCGGGAATCGAAACATTCTTAACTGTACCGTCGAGAACGCCCCGCACCGCTTGCCAGTAGTCGGGTACTTTACCAATGTCAATCCACTCAAAGTCCATGGCTAGCCCATAGAAGGGGGCACCCATTTCTACGAGCTTGGGAAATAGCTGGCTCCCAATGTCATACTCTTGGTTGGAGGGAATATAATCAATGACCTCTGGCTCAAAAATATAAATTCCCGTGTTGATATTGTTGCTCAGGGCTTCTTCGACACTGGGTTTTTCTTGGAAGGCAATGATGCGATCAGACTCATCGGTAACAACAACGCCGTAGCTCGAGACATCTTCTTTGGGCACTGTTTTCATAATTACGGTGGCGATCGCCCCCTTTTGGCGGTGCCAAGCCACGGCTGCTGTCAAATCCAAATCAATCAGGGCATCGCCGCACAAAACAACAAACGTATCGTCAAAAAAGGGGTGAAAATCTTGAATTCGCCTAATTCCCCCTGCAGAACCTAGGGCTTTCCCCACCAGTTCACCGTCTTTAATATAGCCTTCAAAGGAGTAGGCAATCTCTACCCCAAAGCGCTGTCCGTCCTGAAAGTACCTTTCAATCTCATGGGCTAGGTGGCTGACGTTGACCATAATTTCGGTAAACCCGTGCTGGCGGAGGAGTTCGACGAGAAATTCCATCACGGGCTTTTGCAAAATTGGGATCATTGGCTTAGGAATGGTGTATGTAATCGGGCGTACCCGCGTGCCTTTTCCAGCCGCCAAGATCATTGCTTTCATATCGGTTGTACCCAATCTACCAACACATCAAGGGAGACAGCCCCGCTTATAATGACAACCCTTTTCTAAGGTGGTTGAACCCTTTCGAGTATGTTCCATCCCTGTGAAAAGAGCGGTATCCCCCCTAGCTTACCTTAATCAAGAGCATATACCCGCCCATGGTAAAGCAAGCGCGTAATGCCTTTGGACTGAAGATAGCTGCGCACTTTCCGCAGCATTTCTCCGTCGGGTACCTTGACGACTGTCTTGCGCCACTGCACATCGCTGGCTTTATAAAGGCGTTGATTTTGCTGAGAATAGCGGAGAGCCACAGGACGGCTATCGAAAATGGGTAAGGTGCTTTGTTGAGCCTCCTCACTAGAGAGGGCGCCTAAGCCGCGAAAGGCCTTCAAAGGACGAGTCAGTAATTCAGCCCGCCGATCCACGACGACATAACAAGGACGGGGCAGCACAGCCTCCGAAAGGGGCATAATCTCCACCGACTGCACCACTTCCACCTCGGCAAGCTCAGGTAAAGGAATGTCTTCATCCAGTTCCTCTTCGTCCTCCTCTTCGAGATCCTCATCCTCTTCATCGCTATAGTCATCCTCATCGAGGGCAACGGTCTCTGCTGGTTCTACGTCGAGGTCATCCTCCTCTGCTATCTCATCCGTTGTTGCCATTGCGAGTAAGGGCACTTCTTCAGTCTCAGGAACAGCAGCTTTCTCCTCCATTTGTTTGATGACACGGCGAATGGTATTTTCACTCACACCAAACTCCGCTGCCAGAGCCTTAATTGTTTGTCCGGCGGTGTACTGTTGAAAGATACGCTGGCGTTCGCTGTCGCTGAGTCGCTTGTAGGTCATGGATGAGTAAGAAGCAGATGGCAAGATCTATTATCTGAGGTGGCGGTGCCAGAATACTGATTTTATCCAAAACCGATCGCCCCCTAGCGCAGGCGCACAAACCCTGCCTTTTCAATGGCCGCTTGTCCTTGATCGGTGAGCAAAAGTTCAGCGTAGGCACGACCCGCTTGGGCATCAAGGCTATTGTCTTCCTTAGCAATCACAAATAGGCGGCGGGTGATGGGGTAAGTGCCCTCTTGAAACGCGCGGTGATTGAGTTGGTTGCGCTGTTGAGGACAGCGTGCCGGAGGAACGTAGGGTTCCTGATAGGGAGGGACGTATTGATTGGGCTGACGACCGAGGGGAAGCGGGTGGATGCTGCACTGACCGACTACCTCTGGGGCAGAGGCATAGTAAATGCCCCCTAATGTGGCAGCAACACGCCGTAGGCCATCGGTAGTATCCCGAACCATGACGACGTTACGACCAAAGGGCTGTTTGCCTAGGACTTCTTGAATAAAGTATTCAACGGTGCCCCCATCTTCAGGTCGGCGGGAAAAGGGCGTGATGGTTAGATTCGGTCCGCCCACCTGCTGCCAGTTGGTTATTTTGCCTGTGTAGATGTCCGCAACCTGTTGCACTGTCAGTCCAGGGATGCCCAGCCTCGGATTGACGGCGATCGCCAGCCCATCAATAGCTACGGGAATCGCAGTTAATTTCATACCCTGAGCGGCTGCCTTGGCTATCTCTTCCTCCTTCAGGGGACGGGAAGACTGCGAGAAAGACAGTTGATTATTCAACAACATGCGAATGCCACTGCCCGATCCTGGGGTTCCCGTGGGCGGATCCACATAGCGCAGTTGAAAGTTTGGCCAAGCCGCTTGCAGCAGCGGATCCACATCGCGGCGAATCGGTGCCCAAGTGGTGCTGCCGCCATAATTAAACAGTCCACTGGGGACATTTTTCACTTGGGTAAATGTGGATTGACCGCCACTTCCCAGATTGGAACCTCCATTGCCCAATGGGGCGCCCTCATTCATGAGGCGAAGCACCAGCACTGCACCAATGCCCAAAAGACCTAGGGTAGTCAGCAGGGAAAGAAGTAGAGGCAAGAGAGAATGACTTTTCCCTTGGGACATACAAAATAATTGCTGGCATTTTTTCTAGCCTAGCCCAAACCAGCGAATGTTGTGGGCGCGGTGTGGAGTTCCGCTGCGTCAGCCGCTAACACCCCCATTAGCGCAGAATCGGGAATTCCGCGAAAATGATGAAGAAAGGTTTGTTGAGTTTACTATGCGCTACCGTCGCTTTGGTCGCACCCAACTCCCAATGCCCGTCTTTTCCTGTGGCGGCATGCGCTATCAGTTTTCATGGCAGGATATTAGTCCGAGTACGATTCCTGAGGACAATCAACGCAATCTAGAGGCGACGATTCGCCGAGCCGTTGAGCTAGGAATTAATCACATTGAAACCGCGCGGGGTTATGGCACTTCAGAAGTGCAGTTGGGCAAAATTCTACCTCGGTTGCCGCGCGAAAAACTGATCGTGCAAACCAAAGTGGCGCCTAAACCCACGGCCAAGGAATTTCGGGAAACTTTGGAAACCTCGCTGCGCAATCTGCGGCTAGACTACATTGATTTGCTGGGGATCCATGGCATTAATCTCCCGGAGCATCTAGAACAGGTGTTGCGACCGGGGGGATGCCTAGAGGTGGCACGGGACTTTCAAGCGGCAGGGAAGATTCGCTTCATAGGTTTTTCTACCCACGGTAGCCTGGAGGTGATTCGGCAGGCGATCGCCAGCGATGTTTTTGACTATGTCAACCTGCACTGGTACTACATCAACCAGCAGAATTGGCCCGCCATCCTTGATGCCCAAGCCCGCGATATGGGCGTTTTTATCATTAGCCCTGCGGATAAAGGGGGGATGCTCTACAAACCACCCCGACGCCTTGTGGAACTGTGTGCCCCCCTCAGCCCAATCGTCTTTAACGATTTGTTTTGCCTCTCCCATCCCCAAGTGCATACCCTCAGTATTGGTGCTGCTCGCCCCAGTGATTTTGACGAACACCTGAAGGTGCTAGACCTTCTAGATCAGGCCGATGAGATTCTGCCGCCGATCTTGGCACGGCTAGAGCAAGCTGCCATTGAGCGTCTGGGGGAAGACTGGTATTACACTTGGCAGGAGGGACTGCCGGACTACCGCCACACCCCCGGTGAAGTGAATATCCCGATCATTCTCTGGCTGTGGAATCTGGTGCAGGCCTATGATTTGCTCGAGTATGCCCGCATGCGCTATAACTTGCTTGGCAACGGCGGCCACTGGTTTCCGGGTGCCAATGCAGCACAGGTCAAACACTTGGATTTAGCCCCCTGTTTGCAGAACAGTCCCCATCGGCACAAGATCCCAAGAATTTTGCAAGCGGCCCATGATCTGCTGAGTGGCACTCCCCAGCGGCGATTATCTCAGTCCTAGGGATAGGGGAGTTCCCCCAGCAAATCGCGGACAATTCCCCTAGGCGATCGCTCTTTGTGCCACCGACAATAGAAGTATTAAGGGTAAGAGGTCAACACTATGGATTTTATCTATCACCTCAGCAATGCCAGCCTTACCCTGCGGGTTGTGCAATTCTTGCATGAATACGCCAATTTACCCGTTCAGTTTGTTACGGTCATTCATCAAGTAGATGGATGGGTGGTTCGCATTAAAATGCATTCGCCCCTCTGCGACACACAAGCAGGGAATTTCCGCGCCTTCTTGAACGAATTGGGTTTCCCCTACACACCAAAGATTTCGCTGAAAATGGCACTGTGGGCACTGGAAACCGGGCAGTCAATGGTGGATGTAATGCGTCGTTATCAAGTGGCGATTGTCTCCCACGGCTACCCCAACTACGATGATATTGAAGTGTTTCGCAAACAGTTTATTCAAGGCTTGGGCTACTGCCCTGAAACCTTAGCTTAGGACACTATCACTCCTTGGCCTTGCTCCCGGCGATGCTGCAAGATTCGTTCTGCAAGGGGGAGATCGCTGGGGGTGGTGATCTTGAGATTGGTTTCTTCGCCGGGGACAATGTGCACGGCATAGCCGAGGCGTTCAAAGAGGGCAGCATCATCTGTGACCTCCCAGCCTTTGGCCACAGCCATTTCATGGGCAATACGCAGGGGTTCGACGCGAAAGCCTTGGGGGGTTTGGGCGGCCCAAAGGGAAGCCCGCTCTGGAGTTTGGACAACAACGCCTTCACGGTTGACGATTTTAATTGTATCTTTGACGGGTACCGCTGCAATCAGGCCGGCATAGGTCTTTAAGGCGTGGGCACAGCGGTTAATCAGATCAGGGGTAGCCAGACAGCGGGCACCATCGTGGATCAGCACCTGCTCAGCCGTTTCAGGGAGCGCCTGCAACCCGTTAAACACTGAGGCTTGGCGGGTCTCACCTCCTTGAATCAAATGGACAGGCTGTCGTAGGTTCAAGTCCCCCAGGAGTGCTTCCCAAATGGGAAAGTCCTCTGGCTGGCCAATGACGCCAATCCATTCGATGGCATCGGCAGCAGCAACCGCTTCTAGGGTCCATGCCAAAAGGGGTTTACCAAGGAGTTGCAAGCGCAGCTTATTGTGGCTTGCCCCCATGCGTTTACCCATGCCGGCGGCGGGAATGAGGATGTGCATTCATGCCCTTTTGAAGACTGTTTTTTTATCTTGGCATAGGCAGGCTCTGGGTACTATGACTCTGTAGGACGGCTGGCCAAATTGATGCGATCGCTGAGTTGCCGCAGCAGGCTGCCCATTTCTGGATCGGTACGTTGCAGTTCGGCCACCTTGTCACAGCTATACATGACGGTGGTGTGATCCTTACCGCCAAACTCTTCACCAATTTTCGGCAGACTCAAGCCGGTGTATTGGCGCATCAAATACATGCCCACTTGACGTGCCATGCTAATTTCGCGGCGGCGGGAGTTGCCCTTGAGATCACTGATGGACACGTTCAGCGCTTCAGAGACCACCTTCAGGATGACTTCTGGTGAGGTTTCAATTTTACGAGTGGTTGGACTCAAGACGGGGGCTATATTTTCCACCGTCATCGGTAACCCCGAAATAGAAATGTAGGCAACGGCTCGAATCAGTGCCCCCTCCAATTCCCGAATATTGGAGGTGTAGCTGGCGGCAATATACTCAATCACCTCCCGCGGCAAGCGAATATTCTCGTACTCCGCTTTTTTCTGGAGGATGGCCATACGGGTTTCCAAGTCGGGGGGTTGAATATCGGCAATTAGCCCCATGGAAAAGCGGGAACAGAGGCGCTCCTGGAGACGGGGAATTTGACTGGGGGGGCGATCGCTGGCCAAGACCACCTGCTTGCCGGCCTCGTGCAGCGTGTTGAAGGTGTGAAAAAACTCCTCTTGGGTATATTCTTTGCCCTCAATGAATTGAATGTCATCCACCAGCATGATGTCTGCGGCACGATAGTGCTCGCGAAAGCTCTGCATACTGTCTTTGCGGATGGCGGCAATCAAGTCATTCGTAAACTGCTCGGTAGAAACATAGAAAATCTTGGCATTGGGGTCAATTTCCAAGCGATAGTGACCAATTGCCTGCATGAGATGGGTTTTGCCCAAGCCAACCCCGCCACAGAGAAACAGGGGGTTAAACTCCCGCCCCGGTGATTCCGCCACGGCCAAGCAGGCCGCATGGGCCATGCGGTTATTGGGGCCAACCACATAGCGGGAAAAGACGTACTTAGGATTTAGTTCACTGCCGCGAGGGCGAGCTGTAGGGGTGGTCGCCTCTGCTTCAGCACGACTGGTGGGGCGAATACTGGGGTCGTGCTCTGCCCCTTGGGCGATCGCCAGTTCAATCTCTACCGCCTTACCGACAACCTCCCGTGCCACATCGGCAATGGTTTTCAGATAGTACTTTTGCAACCAGTTGCGAGCAAAGGGATTGGGGGTGCAAATGGTCAGCGTTTGGCCATCAAAGGACTGCACCGTTGCCGTCTTGATCCAAGTTTCAAACGTCGGGCGACTGAGCAACAGTTGCAACCGCTCTAAAATTTGATGCCAGAGATCTTCGGCAGAGCTAATCACGCAAACCTCGTCCGTAGGATGTGAGCAAGGATAGGCAACACGACCAAAACAGCAATAGCCTTCTAGAGCTACCGCTGCCTCACGGGAAGTGATACGATTGTAGATCGCTCTAACCACTGACTAGGGCGTGCCCTTTGGGGCAGTGTTTGTTCTAATGAACCATCATAACTGCAACAGCTATGACGCAACGTACACTGGGCGGCACTGTCCGCAAACGCAAACGCACCTCCGGATTCCGTGCGCGCATGCGTACCAAATCGGGTCAGAACGTAATCAAGGCACGGCGCCGTAAGGGACGGGCACGGCTCACCGTCTAGTGCTGCCTCGTCAACATCGCCTGCGCGATCGCCATGATTTTGACCGTGTCTATGAACACAAAACCGCCCACCACGGCAAACTGGCCGTTCTTTGGCTGGCACCCCAATCCCATAGGGCAGCGCCACGGCTGGGGATCGTGGTCGGCAAAAAGGTCAGCAAGCGAGCCGTTGATCGCAACCGTTTGAAGCGGCAGTGGCGACGGGTGATCCACCCACTGCTACCGCAGATAGCCGCAGGGTGGGATATGATTGTGGTAGTGCGTCAGGCGGCACTGCAAGTCAGTGACGAGGACTGTCGCGCTGAATTGACGCAATTGATGGCCAAAGCAGGGGTACTGACGATGCCGGGAATTTCGGAAGACGTTTTCTACGAAGGCGGTCCCCATTGGGGTGACTTGCTGATCAACTTACTGTTGGGGCTGACGGTGATTTGTTTGCCCCTCACGGTCGGTGCCATTGTCCGTGCCCTCTGGCTGCGTTACCGTATTACAAATCGGCGAATTACCGTGATTGGTGGCTGGATGGGGCGCGATCGCTCCGATGTCATCTACAGTGAAATCACTAAAGTCGTCACCGTTCCCCGTGGTTGGGGAGCCTACGGCGACATGGTTATCACCCTCAAAGATGGTAGCCGTTTAGAAATGCGTGCTGTCCCTCGCTTTCGTGAAATCTACAACTACATTGCCACTAAATTGAGTCCCGCTGCCAAAAGTGTCAGTGGCGCGATTGGTTCTTAAGACCTAAGATAGTTCTGTTAACTGTTCACCCTTAATTGCAGGATTCCATGGATTTTGGTATCGGTTTCCTCTCCAACAATGTCATGCTGCCAATCCTTGATTTTTTCTATGGGATTGTGCCGAGCTATGGCCTTGCCATTGTGGCGCTGACACTGGTGGTGCGCTTTGCCCTTTATCCCCTCAGTGCAGGATCCATTCGCAACATGCGGCGCATGAAAGTTGTGCAGCCGATCATGCAAAAGCGGATGCAGGAAATCCAACAAAAATACAAGGACAATCCTGCGGAACAGCAAAAGGCAATGGCAGAGGTGTATAGGGAATTTGGCAATCCCTTGGCGGGTTGCTTTCCCCTGCTGTTGCAGTTGCCGATTCTTTTTGCCCTTTTTGCCACACTGCGCGGCTCTCCCTTTGCCGATGTGAATTACCAGCTCAACCTACAAATTGTTCCCCCCGATCAAGCGGTCATAGCCCAACCCTTTGCCACTAAACCGCAAAATATTTACGTTGACGAAGGAGTACACTTTCCCATTCAGGCAGTGGTTCCCATCGGTACCAAAATTCCCGTGGGTCAAACAGTCGATCTTCAATTTCAAACTAAGGAAGGTAAGCCTTTTAGTGAACTGGTGGCTGCCTATCCCAATAGTCATTTGCAACCTAAGTGGCAAATTATTCGCGGTCAAGAGCGGGCAACCGTTGACAGTGAAGGCCGTCTGCAGGCTCTGCAACCCGGCGATGTAACCGTTCAGGGCACAATTCCGGGAATTGCGGCAGATAAAGGTTTCCTCTTCATTTCTGCCCTTGGCCATGTGGGGGTCATTGATCAAGGGGAACTGTTTACAACCCTGCCCGACGGTACACGCCAGTTTAATTGGGGTGCGATCCACTGGGATATTCTGATCATGATTCTTGGCTTTGGCGTCAGTCTCTACGTCAACCAGTTGCTCTCTGGCCAAGGGAGCAGCAATAACCCCCAGCAGCAAACCGTGAATCAATTGACGCCAATTATCTTTTCGGGAATGTTTCTCTTTTTCCCGCTGCCGGCAGGGGTACTGCTCTATATGTTGATCGCCAACATCTTCCAGACGGTGCAAACCTTTATCCTGCAACAGGAGCCACTGCCAGAAAATCTGCAGAAACTCGTGGAAGAGCAGGAACGAGCGGAAGCCCTCAAAAATCGGGCTGCTCTTCCCTTTGAGGGCAAGGGTGCCAAAAGTACCAAGGCCACCAAAGCTAAGCGGAATCCATCCAGTTGAGGGGAGGCATGACGGCTGATCCAATTGCTGCGGGGTGTGCGTGGCTGGAACAGGCGCTTGCTTTGGCAGGCTTTAAGACAACTGTTGCTGTGGTGGAGTCCCCATTAGCGGGTGTGGTACCGGGGCATTGGCTGGAAATTGATCGCCAGTGGCTAAGTGCTGCACAAATTGAGGCACTCTTGGCCAACAACGCCCAAGCCCTTGATGCGCTGCAATATCTGCTCAACGCTACGTTGAATTTAGGGCGATCGCGGGAGGAACAAACGGCCTTTACTTTGGAATTGGCAGGCTACCGCCGTGCCCGTTATCGTCAGTTGCAGCAGATTGCCCAGCAGGTGGCTGCCCAAGTCCTCGACACCGGTAAACCCGTTGAAATCCGCTCCCTTTCAGCAGCAGAGCGGCGTGTCGTGCACAGTCTTATTAGGGTAGAGAGCGATCGCCTGGAAACCTTTAGCTATGGTGAAGAGCCAGATCGGCGCTTGGTGGTGCAGTTAGCCCAAGGGACTAAGGCTGAGGTGGCGGCTGATGCGCTGGAGCAGGTATAGCCCCAAAATCGAGTTGCCACTGCTATCGAGGGGGGGACTGTAGCAGGCGATCGCCCCTTGGCGTGGCACAATGGCCAAAATTACGCCGCTCACCCCCGATTTCATGGGTAAGCCAATCTCTAGGGCATAGCGGGGGGAGTCCTCGTAGAGGCCACAGGTAAGCATGAGCACATTCACCTGCTGGCGGTGGCGATCGCTCACCTTTTCATGGGGCAACGCTAAGAGGAGACCCAAGCGAGCGACTTCCTCAATTGTTCCTTGGAAACAGCACACCTGATTGTAGTTCTCAAGGGCGACCCCCGCATCAGCAATGCGTCCAGACTCCACCAAGAAGTGGGCAAGGGAGCGATTTTGCCAGTTGGGATGGCGATAGACCGCCGCTAACACCTCCTGATCTACTTGTAGCTGGGTACCCGCACACTCATTGAGCCAAGTTTGAAAAACGGCGACACCGCCCACATGGGTCAACTGGCTCGCGAGGGCGATCGCCCCACTGTTGATCATTGGATTCCGCGGCCATCCCTGATCAAGGGTTAACTGCACCACAGAGTTATAGGGGTAATCCGAGGGGCGCTGCCCTACCCACGTCCACACCTGCTCTTGCCATAGCGTCAAGGCATACAGGAGTAAAAAGGGCTTAATCGCGCTCATTAAGGGAAAGCGTAAACTGGAACACCCCAGCGTAAACTGGTGCTCCGGCGTAACCACTGCCAAAGCAAAGGCCTCAGCCCCCACCCTCGGTAGCCGCTGAAGCGGTTCCCCCTTAGGAATCTCTGTTGCAGCCGCCTCAAGCCACTCTTGGATGAGGGCAGGGTGGAGGTGCTTCAACATTACTGCGCCTAAGCGTTGGCATCAAGGGAAAGTTGCTCGCTACTGGTCACCCGTCGCCGCCGCCGCCGCCCTGCGGGCATAGAGGCCTCTGGCGGTGCTGCCTCCGCGACCGATTCGGTGTTAGGAGTCACTTCTTGCTCACTGCTATTGAGTAACGTTGTGGCAGGAATCGGCTCGACATTAATCGTGCTAGCCCCAGGGGAGGGCAGCTCATCGGCAGTTTCCGGAACATCCTCAGGCATTCCCTCGCTGATGGGTCGCGCCGTTTTCTGGGGAAGGGGCAGGGGGTCTTGGCCGGGGCGTGCCACCATAACAATCGTTCCCCGAGGATTCTTCACTTCTCCAGAATGCAGCACAAGGGGTGAAATTCCCATTTCTGCATAGACCGCCTGCTCTTGATCCGTCATCGTTACCGTAATTACTTCCGCGGGTTCCGAGCGGCTAGGACGGGCAGGGCGTGGGGAACGACTCTCCACTTTGACCACAGGAGAGGGTGCCGTCTCCGTCGGTGCCGTAATTACCTTACGGCCATTGCCATTTTCGGCGGTACGGCGAGGACTGCGGGGGGTTGGTGGAGGACTACTGCGGGAGGAACGGGGACGAATCCCCCCCACTGCTTGGTAGTCAGGGTGGTTAATGAGCTGACTCTCTAAGCTGCTACTGGCAAACCCGTTAGGTTCACTGCGGGGTTCTAGGCTGCGGCGTGGCTCCGGTGGACGTGGCATGGGCGATCGCTCGACAATTTCACCGGGGCTGTCTTCCGGTTCACCGGGCAAATGTACCAAGTGCCCCAAGCCACCGCAAGCACTACAGGGGCGGCCAAAGAGTTCATAGATATTTTGCCCTTGGCGTTTGCGGGTCAGTTCCACCAAGCCCAGTTCTGAGAGTTGAGCAATCTGGGGTCGGGCTTTATCGGCACGCAGGGCTTTACTAAAGTGCTCCAGCAGTTGCAACTGGTCGCGGCGAGAATCCATGTCAATAAAATCCACAATGATCACGCCAGCAATATTGCGGAGCCGCAGTTGGCGCGCTATTTCTGTAGCCGCTTCGCAGTTTGTCCACAGCACTGTTTCCCGCGAGGTTGCCGAACTGGTGAATGAACCGGAGTTGACATCAATGACCGTCAGCGCCTCCGTAGGTTGAATGATGATATAGCCGCCGGAGGGCAAATCAACACGGGGTTTAAGGGCTTCGCGGATGGCAGCATTGACCCGGAAGTAGTCCAAAATGGGAATGGGTTCTTGGTGATAGTCAATGAGAACCCCCACCGGCCTATTGGCATTCCAGTTTTTCAGGTGCTGTTTTACCCGCTTAACCCCCTCCGGGGTATCCACGACAATGCGATTGACATCACTGCTATAGACATCCCGCAGCACTTTTTGGATAAAGTCATCATCGCGCCCTAGCAGCTGGGGAGGACGGCTGGAGGCTGCCTGCTGTTGAATTGTTTCCCACTGCCGTTGCAGGAACTCCAGATCCTCAAGAATTGCCTCTTCGGAGACACCCTCGGCCTCTGTGCGCACCAATAGCCCCATGCCAGCGGGCTTGACCAAAATGCCCAAGGCACGTAGCCGATGTCGTTCCGCTTCATTGGTAATCCGTCGCGATAGATTCACCCCCCGACCATAGGGCATCAGCACCAGATAGCGTCCTGGGAGAGAAATATTCCCCGTTAGCCGCGGCCCTTTGTTGCCTGTGGGTTCCTTCATCACCTGAACCAGCACTTTTTGCTGTGGTGCTAGTAATTCGGTAATTGCCCCAGCAGTTCGCTTGAGGCGCAGTGGGCCAAGGTCACTGACATGGATAAAGCCATTGCGGGAGGTATCCCCTATGTTGACAAAGGCAGCATCAATACCCGGCAGGACATTTTCTACCACGCCAAGGTAGATATCCCCCACCTGATGGGTACCCGTGGCCACAATCAATTCCTGAATTTGATCTTCGGCAAAGACCGCCGCTATCCGATGTTCCTCGGCAATAATAATCTGCTTAGGCATTCATTATCCTTAGAATCTCTTAACAAAATAAACGTCAGCATGAATTGGCTAAAGGTATCTAGCACAGTGCCTAGCCCTTCTTGCCCCTGTAAGGGACTCGTGCAAGTTTGGCTTTAAGATGGTTGGGAAAAAGGTTCCTGTAGAGGCGGCTTGGCATTGGAACGCAGAACGCAACTGTGGTGATACCTAAAAAGCTCTGCACGACTTGCAGAAGGGAAAGATGTCACCCCATGCCAGCCCTAATGAAAATCTATGCCTAACCTTTGGTCTCTTGGGCTATGGAGGTTAAGCAAAAGGGATGTTTCTACAGTACTTTCAATCGTCTCTGATTGGACGTACATCTGTCAAGACTGCATCGGGCATTTTGCAATATTTTTTACGGTGGTCGTCACTGCTGTGTTGGCCACAGGGATAGTGTGCCACTTTGCAAACCTGATAGGACACTTTGGCGATCGCCTACGAAGCTGCTACAACTATAAGCATCTATTAAGCGTTTTGGCTAGAAAATTAGCCACACTGAGGAGAGTTGCCCATGGGAGTCCACATCAAGCAGGCAGTGGAAGTTGCCGTCTATATCATCTCACAACGCCTACAGGGCAAAAAGCGCTTTCCCCTCACCTTGATGCTTGAGCCTCTCTTTCGCTGTAATCTAGCCTGTTCGGGCTGCGGTAAAATCCAGCACCCCCTTGAAGTCCTGCGCAAGTATCTCACGCCGGAGGAGTGCTTCCGCGCTGTTGAAGAATGCGGTGCGCCGATTGTGGCTATTCCCGGTGGAGAACCCCTACTCCACCCGCAAATTGATGAGATTGTGCAGGGCTTGGTGGCGCGGCGCAAGTTTGTTTATCTGTGTACGAACGGAGTCCTTTTAGAGGAAAATCTGCATAAATTCAAGCCCTCCCCCTACTTTAGCTTCAGTGTTCACCTGGATGGGCTGCGGGAGTGGCACGACAAATGTGTGAACCGCAAGGGGGTCTTTGACACGGCTGTGAAAGCCATTAAAGCAGCTAAAGCCAAGGGCTTCCGTGTTACCACCAACACAACAATTTTTGAGGGGGCAGATCCCAAAGAAATGCAGGAATTCTTTGACTTTGTCAGTTCCCTAGGAGTGGACGGCATGATGATCTCGCCGGGCTATGCCTACGAGTGGGCACCGGATCAGGAGCACTTTCTTAAACGGGAGCAAACCCGCGCTCTGTTCCGCGAAATCCTCGCCCCCTACCGCGCAGGCCAGAAGAAGTGGAACTTTAACCACAATCCCCTCTTCCTTGATTTCCTTGTCGGTGAAAAGGATTACGAGTGCACCCCTTGGGGTATGCCCAGCTACAGTGTGTTGGGCTGGCAAAAACCCTGCTATCTCCTCAATGAGGGGCACTACAAGACTTGGAAGGAACTGATTGAAAATACCGATTGGGAGAAGTATGGTCACAAAAGCGGCAATCCCAAGTGCCGTGACTGCATGGTGCACTGTGGCTATGAGGCCACTGCTGCCATGGATGCCTTTAATCCGGCCAATATGGTTAAAGCAGCAAGCAGTTTGTTCTAGCGCGGACGCATGAGTTGCCAGCGCTGTTCGGCGGCTTCCACAGCGGCTTTGGGCGTTAATTTTCCCAGAAGAACGCTTTCGATCGCTCGCCCAAGGGTTTGAGAAAAACGAGCATAGCCACGAAAGTTGGGGCGCGCCCTAGCAGTAGCCATCTGCTCTAGAAAGACCCGCAGGGTGGGCTGCTGTGCCACAAAGCTCTGATAGCGTTCATTGGTGCACACCCGTTCATTCACAGGCAAATACCCGGTACCCACCGCCCATTCTGTTTGGAATTCTTCACTGAGGACATAGTCCAAAAACGCTAGAGCCGCCTGTTCCCGTTCGGGCGTTGAGCGAAAGACAAAGAGATTCTCACCCCCTAGGGCAGTTGCAGGGGTCTGGAGGGCGGGCATGGGGAGGACGCCAAAATCTACTCCCGACTGTTGGAGTTGCGCCAAGGTCCAAGGCCCTGTAATCTGCATGGCCACCTCACCACGGATAAATTGATCCAGTTCATAGCCCCGTTCGGGAGCCGAGAGAATTGCTAAGCCCTTCTGTCGCAGGCGTTGCCAAAAGTCAAGAGCGGCGATCGCGGGCGGTGTGTCAATGTGGGCAGTCTCAGGGGTATCTCCAAAGCTACCACCGGCGCTCCAAAAGAAGGGCAACCACGTAAAGACCGCAAATTCGCCTTGGCCCAGGGCAAGGAGCAGGGGGGTAATGCCCTGCGCCTTTAGGGTTTGGCTGACTTGCTCTAGCTCCGCCCATGTGGTGGGCAGCTTGTCAATGCCGGCCGCAGCCAGTAAGCTAGGGCGATAAAAAATTCCAATGTTGTTGGTGGCAAAGGGAATTGACCAGTAATGGTTGCCGTAGCGCATCGTGGGAATAAGCGCCGGGTTCACTTGGTCACGGTAGGGGGAGCCTTGCCACCAATCATCGAGGGCACGTAGGGCACCCAGATCGACAAACTGGCCGGTCATCGTGGGGTTATACCAGAGCAAATCCGGTGCAGCATTGCCCACCACCGCTGCGAGAATTTTGGGCAACTGTTGGTCGGGCTGGCCCACATAGAGGGCTTGGACGTGAATCTGGGGATGACGAGCATTGAAGCGATCCACCAGACGCTGGAGCACCACGCGATTGGCCGGAGGGTTGACCCCATGCCAAAAGACAAGTTCAATGGGCTTCTCTGCTTGGGTTGCTGTGGTGCAGCCAATCAGCAGCAGGGCTAGGAAACCCAGGAGGAGCGCGAACCACCCCCGTCTATTGCAAACGATCAATCGTGCGGTATTGAATGGCTTCGGCCACATGGGCAGCGGCAATCGTTTCACAGTCAGCCAGATCGGCAATGGTACGGGCTACCTTTAGGATACGATCTGTGGCTCGCCCCGACAGGCCGAGTTTGGCGATCGCCCTTTCTAGAAGCTGTGTTGAAGCTTCGTCCAATTGACACCACTGACGCAAATGGCGGCTTTGCATTTGGGCATTGCAATGGAGGTTGGGTTCTGCGGCAAACCGCCGCCGTGCTCGCGATCGCGCCGCCAAGACCCGCTGGCGTACTGTGGCGGAATCTTCCCCCAGCGTTTGGCGAGTCATTTCCTCTGGCTTGAGACGGCTGACACTCACTTGCAGATCAATGCGATCTAATAGGGGGCCAGAGAGCTTTGCCCAATACTGTTCTCGCTGGCGCGGGGAGCAGGTACAGGGTTGCACCGGATCGCCATAATAGCCGCAGGGACAGGGATTTGTGCTGGCCACCAAGGTAAATTGCGCCGGAAAAACCACGGATTGGCGGGCGCGGGCAATGGTGACTTGGCCATCCTCAAGGGGCTGGCGCAAAAACTCCAAAACGTCCCGCTTGAATTCCGTCAATTCGTCAAGAAAGAGCACGCCCCGATGGGCAAGGGAAATCTCCCCCGGTCGCGGGTAGCTGCCACCGCCGACAAGGGCAGGTCCAGAGGCAGAATGGTGAGGACTGCGAAAGGGCGGGGTTTGGATCAATTGACCGCGTTCTTTCAGCAAGCCAGCAACGGAATAAATTTTCGTGACTTCAAGGGCTTCTTCAAAGGTTAAGGGGGGCAAGATTGTGGGTAAGCGCCGCGCCAACATTGTTTTGCCACTCCCCGGTGGCCCGACAAAAATGAGATTGTGCCCCCCCGCCGCGGCAATTTCTAGGGCACGCCGCGCTTGATACTGGCCTTTCACATCTTTGAGGTCAACAGGAGAGGAAACAGGATTGGATTCTAGAGGTTGCGGACAACTAACCGCGGGCGATCGCGAGCTAGGGTCATTCAAAAAGGCTGCCACTTCAGCGAGGGTATGGCAACCATAGACCTTTAGCCCCCGCACCAACGCTGCCTCCGTAACATTGGCTGCGGGCACCACTAAACCGGTCATTCCTTGGGCTTGCGCCGCAGCGGCAATTGCCAGTACCCCGGCCACCGCCTGTAAGGTGCCATCGAGGGATACTTCACCGAGAAAGAGATGATCCCCCAGTAAATCCGTGGCAACCTGTCCTGAGGCCGCCAGAATACCGACACTAATGGGGAGATCAAAACTAGGTCCTTCCTTACGTAAATCGGCGGGGGTGAGATTGACGACAATGCGCCGCATCGGGAAGCTAAAACCGGCGTTGCGAATCGCCGCCTTAACCCGCTCGCGGGCCTCCTGAACACCCGCATCGGGCAGACCGACCACCACAATACCCGGCAAGCCGCCGGAAACATCCACCTCGACGCCAACGGGAATCGCGTCAATGCCTAAAACCGCAGCACTCCAAACCCGCGCCAGCATAGTCTAAAAGTCAGAAAGAGCACCGACGACTGGCCGTGTTTCGTCTCGGTGCCCTTAACTGGTTCGCTCCTCACACCCTTAATGACCTTAGCAGAAACATCCTAGATTTGTCACCATTGCATAGGATTTTTCATGAAGTTTGTTTGCAAAACTACAATTTCTGCATCTGCCCTTAGCGTAGGCTGCCCAAGGTATGCCGCCAAGCCAACTCTTTGTTGATAATTTCCAGCGATCGCTGCTCGGCACCACTGAAGAGGGGCGTAATTGTTTCCAGAATTCGCGCCAATAGCGGTGCTGCATAGTTCCCCGTTGAGCGCAACAAATGGGCATAGTAGCGAAACTGGGCTTGACCTTGGGCATTGCGATGAAAGGCCAGCACCTCGGCGGTTGTCAACTGCCACACCGGTGTATTCACCGGTACCACAAGGGTGGGCATCCCCTGCTGGCCGTAGGGCTGACCCTCCACAGTCACTAAATGACCAATGAGGGCAATCCAGAGGAGAGTGCGGGTTTCGCTGACTAAATCGGGACTGAGAACTGTGTCGGCATTGGTGGTGAGGCGAGGGCTAATCTGATGGAACTGGGGATTCAACAGTTGAGAGTTGTAAATCACTCCCACTGCCCAGTGGCGCTGCTCATCCTCCAGTTTGACAAAACGACCAAAGCCATAGTCTTCGGGGGCAGGGGGATGGGCTACATCCCACTGATCCACCAGTTGCGCCACATAATCCCAGTGGGAGTTGGACTTGACGATGTGTCCGAGGTAAATGGCCTGCTCACTCATGGCTTGCAGCTAAGACTTGCTGTTGGATCTCAATTAACTCTTGAATACCTTGGGTGGCGACATCCAGAAGACAATCAAGGGTTGGCCGATCAAAGGAACCCATCTCTGCTGTGCCTTGAACCTCAATGAATTGACCACTGGCCGTCATCACGACATTGAAGTCCACACTGGCGGCGACATCCTCAGCGTAGCTTAAATCCAGATAGGGTTCGCCATCAATCAAACCCACGGAAACTGCCGCCACTTGATGACACAGGGGAGAGGCGCTGAGTACCCCTTGCTGAAGTAGAGTACTGAGGGCATCTACAAGGGCAATGTAGCCCCCTGTAATGGCCAGCGATCGCGTGCCGGCATCGGCTTGGAGGACATCGGCATCCACAATTAGCGTGCGTTCCCCCAGGAGGGACAAATCCAAGGCCGAGCGTAAGCTGCGACCAATCAGGCGCTGGATTTCTTGGGTGCGCCCAGACAGTTTGAGAAATTCCCGTTCCTGTCTTGGCTGTGTGGCGCTGGGTAGCATGCGGTACTCTGCGGTGAGCCACCCTTGGCCTGTGCCTTCCAAAAACTTGGGCACCCCCTCTTTAAGACTGACGGTACACAGCACTTGAGTTTGCCCCGCTTGGGCGAGCACCGATCCCAAGGCAAATCGGGTGAAATACCGCTGAAAGCGGTGCGATCGCAATTCCAGTGGTTGACGGCCATCGGGTCGCTGCCACCCCATGTTTGACTCCCTCTCAATCACCTTTCCTATTAGAGCTTATTTTCTGGAGCCAGTGCGAGAGCGTCCCCTTGGGCGATCGCTCGATGATTGGGGATAATATAATGTAGTTATTGCTACAGGCTATACTCTTTTGCCAATGCTAAATAAAGATTAGCCCGTTGCCATAGAGAAGGAGTTTGACATTGAAAAAAGTAGAGGCCATCATTCGCCCCTTCAAATTGGATGAAGTGAAGATTGCCCTTGTCAATGCCGGGATTGTCGGGATGACCGTCTCGGAAGTGCGGGGCTTTGGGCGGCAAAAGGGGCAAACGGAACGATATCGGGGGTCTGAGTACACGGTGGAATTTTTACAAAAGCTAAAAGTCGAGATTGTTGTCGAAGATAGTCAGGTGGACATGGTGGTGGCCAAAATTGTTGAAGCTGCCCGCACCGGCGAAATTGGCGATGGCAAGATTTTTGTGACTCCTGTAGAACAGGTCATTCGCATCCGCACAGGAGAAAAAGATCACGAAGCGGTCTAAACGCCAATGCCAAAAATTTCTGGTCAAACCCAGCTTCTGGGAGTGATTGGGGATCCCATTGAGCACACACTCTCCCCAGAAATGCACAATGCAGCCCTAGAGTATTTGGGCTTGAACTATATCTATGTGCCCTTTTGGGTCAAGCCGCAGCAGTTGGCGGGGGCGATCGCCGGCCTGGATGCCCTGAACGTTGTGGGTTTTAATGTCACCATTCCCCATAAGGAAGCCATCCTTCCCTATTTGGCCGATGTTAGCGACCTTGCCCAGCAAGTGGGGGCCGTCAACACTGTCTATCGCAGTGAAAAAGGTTGGGTGGGGACCAACACCGATGTGCATGGCTTTTTAGCGCCGTTGCAACAGCAGACCTACCCGTGGTCAGAGATTGCCGTTTTAGTTTTGGGCTATGGGGGTGCCGCACGCGCAGTGGTTACTGCCTGTTACAATTTGGGCTGTCGGCAGATCTATATCAGTGGTCGGCAAGGGGAACGCCTGGAGGCCTTTGTGACGAGTTGGCCCTGGAGAACCCTCTATCCCCTAGCATGGTCAGAGCGCGCCACGTGTTTAGAAAAAGTCAGCCTTGTGGTGAATACGACCCCGATTGGCATGAGTCCCCATCGGGACGCTACTCCCCTAACAGGTGAGGATTTAGCCCGATTACCCGACACCGCTATTGTCTATGACCTCATCTACAAGCCGCGTCCCACCCTCCTTTTGCAACTGGCGATGGCGCGAGGACTGCAAACCTTGGATGGTCTGGCCATGCTTCTTCATCAGGGGGCGGCAGCTCTAGAGTACTGGATTGGCCAACCCGCGCCCACTGCCATCATGGCCACTGCCCTTGAAACTGCCCTTGGGACAGAATAGTCACATGGCACCTTGGCTGGCAGAACTGATGTGGTTATTTGCGGTTTTTGGGGTGTCACTGCTGATTGCCTTGGGGATTAAACTGATAGCCCCCCTCTATCCCTTGCCGCCTCATCTGGGTGTCATTCTGCTATTGGTGGTTAGCCCTGCACTGTTAATGGCGATTCTCCTGATCAAGCTCAGCCAAAGCGATAGCCAAAACCCCGCACCGTGAGAATGTATTGGGGATGACTGGGATCGGTTTCAATTTTCTCCCGCAGCCAGCGAATGTGGACATCAACGGTTTTACTATCGCCGATAAAGTCATGCCCCCACACCTGATCCAGTAACTGCTCCCGTGGCCAAACACGGCGGGGATGACGCATAAACAGCTCAAGCAGTTTGTATTCTTTAGGCGAGAGATTGATCTCCTCCCCGCGCAGGGTTACGCGGCATTCTTGGGGATAGAGGCAGAGATCGCGGAAGCGCAAAACGGAGGGCACCCTACCCTGTTGAATTTGTGTTCGCCGTAATAGAGCACGACAGCGGGCCAGCATCTCCCGCATGCCAAAGGGCTTGGCCAAGTAATCATCGGCACCAATTTCAAGGCCAACCACTCGATCAATTTCACTACCTTTGGCACTGATCATGAGAATGGGGACAGTGCACCCTTCACGGCGAATTAGGCGGCATAGATCCAATCCATTGACACCCGGCAGCATGACATCAAGGATAATCAAATGGATTTCTGGAGTCTCAAAGCTAACGTCCGTTAATAGATGGGTATTAATGAGATTCAATGCTTCATAGCCATCACTGGCCACGAGGGTGTGGTAGCCCTCCTCCTGCAAAGCAAGGACAAGGGTCTCGCGAATCAGGTCTTCATCTTCAATAACTAAAATGTTGGCAAGGGCAGGTGGTGTGGCAAAAGGAGCCTTGGCTGGTTCGGCAACTGTATCAGTGGAGAGCATAAAAAACCTGCGTAGTGCCCAGCTGGCTTCATTCTATCACTGACCCGGTGCGCGGCAAGCCCCGCCCTGAACGAGGGGGAAGGGCAACGCCAACGGCGCAGCCGTTCTATGATTTTGCTGTCGGCCACAACCACGCCGACCTACGGCAGGGCATGGCGGAAGTGACGCCTGGGGAGATACAAGCAGCGGATAGGCCCTCGGCCTAGGAACCTACCAAAGCGACTTAGGCTGGGCTTGAGTGCCGTGGGAATCTTCGGCCTACCGCTCCGCGGGCGCAAGCCAACAGGGCGGGGAGGATGTCAATTTATTGCCTCTACTGGTTCTTAAAGTTCATTGGACCTGTGTATTGGCTCAATTGACTAAGTTCCCTCAGCGATCTGGTGCCGGAGTAGAGCTGATCATTGATTTCCCATGTGGGATAGCCCTGAATTCCCTTGGCACGGCAGCGCTCCACTTGGGGATTGGCACCATTGGGGTCGCACTCAACATAATTGAGTTCCCGTACTGCCTGCTTGCCAAAGAGTTCCTTTTGATCGTGGCAATGGCTACACCAGTAGGCACCATACATGACGGCTCCCACTTGGGTTAAATGGCGAGCCAGGGCAATTTCTGCTGGGCCTGAGGTATTGACGATGGGAATGCCCGGCCCCTCGGCATTGGCCATGTGAGTGTTGTAGATACCAAAGACCGCCACCAACGTCACCACAGCAGTGATGATGCCGTTGAAAAAGAGCTGACCGCGATCGCTCCATTCCCGACCAATGATGGTCAAGATCAAAAATGTAAAGCTAAAGACGGCTGAGGCAATGCAATAAGGACAAGTGGCTTTAATCTCAGTTGCCAAGATATACATCAAGTAACTGCTGAAGCTGGCCATGGCCGTTGCCCCAAGAAAGAGCAAGAGCCAAGTGGTGTTTTCAGCATTGCGGCGGAGTTCTTTTTGCTGCGGCTGGTTGAACAACAGGGGCAAGGCCGCCAACGACAGCATCCCCGTGTAGGCAACAAACCCAATGAGGGAGAGGGGAACCCCAAAGACCGTTGCCCAAGGGCTATTGAGAACAATATCGCAGCCATCGGTGGGGCAGGTCACCTCCCGATTGGTGAGCTTGGCAATCGTTAGGTAAGCGGTCACTCCCATGCCAGCGAGGGCAACTCCGCCAATTAACCACCGCGACCAACGATGAATCCAGGGGATGGAGCGTCGTCGAACCATAGGTGAGCCTCCGCATTGAATCACAGTTCAATCATACCGACTGCTCGACAGCACCGCTTGGGCATTGCGACGCCATTGTTCTGGTTTAATTCGCCGTAGGGCGGAACCACGGGTGAGTTCATCCCATGCTTCATCGCTGAGGGTGGCCAGTTCCTCTAGGGACGTCTTCAAGAGGGGCGATCGCGGGGCAAAGTCCGCCACATCGGTGGGTTGAGCAAAGCGTTGATTCCAAGGGCACACCTCTTGGCAGATGTCACAGCCTGCAACCCACCCCTGCAAGTTAGCGGCAATCGCAGGGGGTAGCTTAGGGGCGCGGCTTTCAATCGTGTGGTACGCAATGCAGCGGTTGGCATCCACCACGTAGGGTTCCACAATCGCTCCCGTAGGACAGGCGGCCAAGCAACGGGTACAGGTGCCGCAGTGATTGGTGTGGGGGCGATCGCCCGGCAACTCCAACGTGGTGATTAATTCTCCCAAGAGAATCCACGAGCCATACTGCCGCGAAATCACATTGCTGTGCTTGCCAATCCAACCAATTCCGGCTTGCTCTGCCCAAACTTTGTCCTGCACAGGGCCTGTATCCACATACCAACGGTAGTGCATCTCCGGTACCTGGGACTGAAGCCACTGCCCTAGGGCTTGCAAGCGTTTTCCTAGGACTCGGTGGTAATCTCGCCCCCAAGCGTAACGGGCAATTTTCACCCTGGGGGGCGGCTCCGGATCGGGCTGATAATAATTGAGGGCAACGGAAATCAGCGATTGTGCTCCGGGCAGGACGGATTGAATCTCCTGTCGCCGCGGGTTGGCCATCCACGCCATCTCTCCTTGGAACCCTTGGGCTAACCAGCGCCGCAGGGCAGCCACCCCAGAAGGATGGTCAGGGCTATAGGTGCGCAAATCCACAATTCCCACCCGATGAAACCCCAACTGATGGGCAAATGCCTTGATCGCAGCAGAAGTGACCATAGAGAAATGATATCTTGCGCCGGTGAAAAGGGCTGTAGGATGAGTTTGCACCGTTTCCTAAGGGGGTAAGGAAGAGGAATGTCAGAGACACCACTGGTTGCCATTGTCATGGGCAGTGATTCCGATTTGCCCACCATGCAGGGGGCGATCGCCATCTGTGAACGCTTTGGCATCCCCCACGAAGTGGCTATCCTCTCGGCTCACCGCACTCCCCTTGCGATGGTAGAGTTTGCCCAAAATGCCCATCAGCGGGGTCTGAAAGTTATTATTGCCGGTGCGGGGGGAGCTGCCCACTTGCCGGGCATGATTGCTTCCCTAACCCCCCTACCCGTGATTGGTGTACCCGTGCCGAGCCGCCATTTGCAGGGGCTGGACTCCCTCTACTCAATTGTGCAGATGCCCGCCGGGATTCCCGTAGCGACGGTTGCCATTGGCAATGCCCAAAATGCGGGCCTTTTGGCCGTCCAGCTGCTGGCTAGTCATGATCTAGGGCTATTGGAGCAAGTGATTGCCTATCGTCAAGAATTGGCTGCCACTGTAGCCGCCAAGAATGAAAAACTGCAAACCCTGGGGGCTAGGGCTTATCTACAACAGCAGTGATCCCTGATTCAGGTTCTAGGGAAGAACCCGAGAGTCTTGCCTTTTGCAGATCATGTCTAAAGAGGGGGAGAATGTGGCGACATTGATCGACAAAACTCACCAGCCATGTTTCCAATTGCTGCTGTTGGTTTGGGTTCACAACAGTCTTCCTAGCCGCCAAAGACCCGTGGTAGGTGATGTAACCATTATCCGTAACTACAAAATCAGCCAGCCAACCGGTGGAAGGGCGAGAGCCTCGCCAATAATTCGCAACGATGACATTGCCAAGGTATTTTTGGGCTAATTCACTAACTCGGTTCAAGTGCTCGAGGGCTTGAGCTACCGTTAAAGAGGGTCGCCCTTCGACAGGGAGGACTTGCTCCCCGGAAACACCTGGAGGACTCTCGGCAGGGAAGTTCATCCCCAAAATCCGCCATAGTTTTTCTTCGAGGCTTTTTAAGTACAACGATTGATAGGTGTCCTCTTCACCCCTATTGCTGAGGGAGCGGTGGAGGCGAACAATCATCTCCAGTGCTGCCAATTCTGAGGGGGCAAGGGATTCTAGGCGATTTAGAATGTCGTTCTCGCGATCGCCCACTGCTTGTTCTAAACTTTGACCTGCTAGGGCAAAAATATCCCTTTCCCGATTGAATAAACGCAGAATATAGTAGCGCGTCATTGGTGTGAGCAAAGACGCCATGATTACCTTCCCCCCTTCATGAGCACACTACTTCCCATGTTAGAAGGGAGCGTCAATCCTTTTCTGCAATATCGGTATCTGTGGAGAGAGAGGGAATATCTATAAAAGTTTTCACAGTATTGAGCGGATAACCTCTGGGTAAATTGGGCTATCGGTCGGAAATTAAACTAGAATATACGTACTCAAATCCACTGTGCTGCCCTGCCGATTGCCTGCCGCCATGAACGCTTTTGCACCTAGCTTGCCAACTGATATTGAATTACCCGATTGGTTAGCGACGTGCCTGCAAAATCCAGATTCCGACAATGGAGATGGTTTAGTCTGTCGGGCGTTTCAATTTGCCTATGACTTACACAAAGGACAACAGCGCGCCTCCGGCGAACCCTATATTGCCCACCCTGTAGCTGTCGCCAGCATTTTACGGGATTTGGGGGGTGGGCCAGCACTTTTGGCGGCGGGGCTTCTCCACGACGTGATTGAGGACACGGCTGTGACGGCGGAGGAGTTGGAAGCAAATTTTGGGGCTGAGGTGCGGCGACTGGTGGAGGGGGTCACCAAGCTCTCGAAGTTTAACTTTTCCAGTAAGACGGAGCGGCAAGCGGAAAGTTTCCGACGGATGTTTTTGGCAATGGCGCAAGATATTCGCGTCATTGTGGTTAAGCTGGCCGATCGCCTGCACAATATGCGCACGCTTGAGTATCTGCCTGAGGACCGCCGCCGTGCCATTGCCCAGGAAACCCGCGATGTCTTTGCCCCTTTGGCCAACCGCTTGGGGATTTGGCGAATTAAGTGGGAACTGGAGGATTTGGCCTTTAAGTATTTGGAGCCAGAGGCCTACCGTCGCATTCAGGAACTGGTGGCTGAAAAGCGTGCCAATCGCGAAGCACAACTCCAGCAGGCGATTCAAATTCTTTACGAACGATTATCGGGGATGGGCTTTGGCTACCTAGAAATTAGTGGCCGCCCCAAACACCTCTACAGCATCTACCAAAAAATGATGCGGCAGCAAAAAGAATTCCACGAAATCTATGATGTGGCGGGTATTCGCATCCTCGTGGCCACCAAGGATGAGTGCTATCGTGCCCTAGCGGTTGTCCATGACTGTTTTCTTTCGGTGCCAGGGCGCTTTAAGGACTACATTAGTCTGCCTAAACCCAACCAGTATCAGTCCCTGCATACCGTGGTGATTGGCCTAGGAGGACGCCCCCTAGAGGTGCAAATTCGCACGCTGGAAATGCACCATGTCGCGGAGTATGGGATTGCTGCCCACTGGAAGTACAAAGAAACGGGGAATTCCCTGCCGCAGCACTGGAGTGCCCAGGATCAAAAATTCACTTGGCTACGGCAACTGTTGGATTGGCAAAATGACCTCAAGGATGCCCAGGAATACCTCGACAGCATTCGGGAGGATCTCTTTGATAAGGAGGTCTATGTCTTTACGCCCCAGGGGGATGTGCTTGCCTTGCCCCACGGGGCCACTCCCCTCGACTTTGCCTACCGGATTCATACGGATGTGGGGAATCACTGTGCCGGCGCACGGATTAATGGCCGGATGGTACCTTTGGACACGCCCTTGCGCAATGGCGACATTGTGGAGATTATTACCCAGAAAACTGCCCACCCCAGTTTAGATTGGTTGAATTTTGTTAAAACCACAACGGCTCGGAACCGCATTCGCCAGTGGTACAAGCGATCGCGCCGCAATGAAAACCTGCAGCGGGGGCGGGAACTCCTAGAGAAGGAATTGGGTAAAGCCGGTTTGGAGGCGCTTCTCAAATCACCCCAAATGCAGCAGGTAGCAGAGCGCAGCAACTACCAGAGTGTGGATGATTTGCTGGCGGCGCTTGGCTATGGTGAGATTACGCTGAATCTGGTGGTGAATCGGCTGCGGGCAATTACCCTAGCGCGTTCAGAGACAACTCCCCCCGAATTGCCTGCGGAATCTGCCTCCGTTAACCGTGTCCCCGCCACCACAAAACCCAGTGATTCTCCCATTCTGGGGGTAGAGGGGCTGGTCTATCACATTGCCGGCTGCTGCTGTCCTGTGCCCGATGAACCGATTATTGGGGTGGTGACCCTAGGAAGTCGCGGCATTTCCATTCACCGTCAAGGCTGTAGCAACCTAGAGGCTGTATCCAGCGATCGCCTGATTCCAGTAAGTTGGAATACCAACCTCAATCAACGCCGTCCCCAAACTTACCCCGTGGATGTGCAAATTGAGGTGATTGATCGAGTCGGTATTCTCAAGGATATTTTGACCCGTTTAACCGATAATCAAATCAACGTGCGGCGAGCCAATGTCCACACCGATCCGGGGCGCACGGCGATTATTGATTTGTGTATTGATATTGTGAATGCAAAGCAGTTGGAGCATATCTTGGCGCAGATTAGAAAAATCACTGATGTCCTCAACATTCGTCGCCGTCAGCAAACGGAAGTGAGTTCTTCCTAGGTGTGATTGTCTGCTCGGTGACCCGCGATTAAGGAAGAGCATTTGTGACATTACTCCTTCTGGAACCCCTCCAACAGTATCCCCCAGAAGACCTTTCCCCGACATTAGTTGCCCTGCAAGCGACGCAAAAAATCCTGCCACCTCCCCATCCGGTGTGGTTGATTTGCCCCCAGGTTTGGGATCAATTGTGCTCTGGGGTGATCCCCCTGTGGCAAGCCGCCTGCGATCGCTGGCAAGAGATGCCCCCCAATGCATCAGATCTCAAGGCACTGGCGCTGCAGATGACCCATCAATTGCCACCCTTGGATTTGGGGGAGTTAGAAACGGTTTTTGCTGCGTGTCATCACTTTTGGCAACAACAGGGGGGGGAGTCTCATCTTGTTCTCACTAGCTATCTTTGGCAAGAAACGCAGGACTTGCCTTGGAGCATTGGCAGTGGAACGGTTTTAAGATACCCCAGTTTGCCCCTGTGTCATCAAGCCATTGAAAAGACTTTTGCCGCCCTTGTGCGAGCCAAGAATCTGTATCTCTACTGGCAGCAGGGGTGGGATTTTTGTCAAATCAAGGTGGCGATTCTGCTTTACCCCTTGAGTTCCATTGTGGCCTCCGGCTGGTGGATAGGCACTGATCCAACGTTTCGGGCGATCGCCGGCGGTGTGGCTCTGCCCCATCAAGGAATTCCCTTACCACCGAGGGGGATTGATCTGACGCCGGTGCAAGAGCAACAGTTGCAGCAGGCCTGTCGGGGGGCATCCTCTCATCTGTGGGTTTGGCATCGCAGTCAGACCCAAGTGTGGTGGGGACAGTGCCTGCCGGAGCCGCAAGGGAGAACCCTCCCCCTGAAGCCGCTGGAACGGACGCTAATTGCTGAGGGTATAGCTGCTGCGCCGGGACAAGCGATCGCCCCCGCCTTGGTGGTCACCGAGCCTTGTGCCCCCGCCGCCGTTGCCGGACGGATTTTAGTGACTAAAACCATTCCGCCCCACTGGCTGCCCCTCGTGAACGCTGCTGTAGGCGTGATTTGTGAGCAAGGTGGGCTAACGAGTCATGGGGCAATTTTGGCACGGGAATTGGGACGGCCTGCCGTTGTCGGTGTCGCTAATGCCACGCAGCGGATCAGTTCCGGCATGACGCTGTTTCTCGATGGCCAGCGGGGCGCTATCTATCAACTGCCGTCAGAGCCGTTGCCGGTGGTGGCTACTCCCTCTCCCCAAACCGCGTCACCGCCGGCGGTGAAACGGCTGCCCTTACAAATCATGGTGAATGTCAGTCAAGTGAATGCCCTGCGGTTGTTGCCATCGCTCCCCTGTGATGGCATTGGTCTGTTGCGCTCCGAGCTGATGCTGTTTGCTTTTTTAGATCAGCGCCATCCCTGTCATTGGTTGGAGCAGGGGGAAGCGGAGCAGTTGCGCGATCGCTGGGTACAGCACCTGTGGGAATTTATGCGGGCGATCGCCCCCCGTCCCCTCTTTTACCGCACGTTGGATTTGCGGCCAGCGGATTATCGGCAACTGCTGGGGGGACATCGCTTTGAACCCGAAACGGATTGGGGGCTGCGGGGCGTCAGTCGTTATCCCCATTGTCCAGAACTGTTCCACTTGGAACTCTCGGCGCTGGCGATCGCCCACCGTTTAGAAACCTGCCCCCTGCGGATTGTGCTGCCCTTCGTGCGCAGTGTCAGCGAAGTGGTCTATTGCCAAAAAGCACTTGCAGAGCATGGCTTGACAGCGAGCGCCGGCGTGCAACTGTGGGTGATGGCGGAGGTGCCGGCCATTTTATTTTTATTGGCTGACCTTGCTCAGCTTGGGATTGCGGGAATTACAATTGGCACGAATGATCTCACGCAACTGCTGTTGGGAATTGAGCGGGAAACGGCACTGCCGGAGTTAAATGAGGATCATCCAGCCGTGCGGAGGGCGATCGCCCAACTTATTCGGGAGGCCAAAGCTCATCACTTGGGCTGTAGTCTCTGTGGAGAAGCCCCCGCCCACTATCCCCATTGGCTGCCGTGGTTAATTGACTTGGGCATTGATAGCATTTCCGTCAGCCCCGAAGTTGTCACGCAGGTTTTAGCTCAGCTTTAATTGTGGATAACTCGGTGCGATTTAGCGTATCAGGACCCTTATTTACTGTACTCGCCCCCACGGCGACTTACCGAAGATGGCGAGGTCTCTACTGAGGGCTTCCCTCAGGTCTTAGCCTCTGTCAAGGCTTTAGGGATGAATTCTGGATACCCAGAATTGGAATATTGCAACAACGGCCGCAATGATTGCCAACCGTGTCATTCAGGGGGGCATCGCTAAGTGGTGCTGATGCACGATGGCACGGAATTCAATTCCGCCGTGCAAGACCACCCCCAACTCAATCCCAGTCGGCAACGAACCGTAGAGGCGCTGGATCAGATTCTTGCGGCTTACCGCGCCAAGGGCATTTCCAGCTAGGCTTTTCGTTAAAAGCCATAGTGCTCAATTGCTTCGAGAATCCCTTGGGCATAGTGGCCTTTGGCAAAGTAAATGTGGGGGCGATCGCGCAACTTTTCCAATTCAGGACTGTGATTGCCCACAACCACAGCAAGGGTATTGCCCGTTAGCATTTGCTCGTCATTGCCGGAATCCCCCGCCACTAAAAGTTTTTGTAGCGGATAGCCCCACTTGAGGGCAAGATAGCGCAGGGCATCCCCCTTAGAGGCACGCAGGGGCAAAATATCCAAAAACTGATTGTGGGAGAAAATCGGCCGGCAATGGAGCTTTTGCTGCCGTAAAAGACGCAGGACAGGGGTAATGCTGGGGAGAACCGTCGTATCTACGTTGTAACTAATTTTATGGGGGCGCTGATTTTCTGGAGGTTGTAGCGTTAACCCCGGCACCGCTGCCAAGGTGTCTTTGACCCGTTGCGGTTCCCAGCGATAGCTAATGTGCTGCTGCCAACTGGTATCAGGGACGAGATGGGGGCCGTAGTGAATTTCACTGCCGACGGCGGTAATCAACACATCAGGAATCGGTACGCCCCATTCTTGAAGGACTGCTAAGGCCAGCTCTAGGTGACGCCCCGTGGCCACGCCAAAACCGATTTCAGGACGGCGTTGCAGCAGCGTCAAGAGTTGCTCAAGGGCTTCGCGATCGCCAATCAGCGTATTGTCAATATCACTAATCAAAAGGCGTTCCAGGGTGAGCAGGCGGTTCCGCGTCAATAGGCTCGGGAATTGATTGCCTTGACACTGGCTGGGCTGCCGCTGCAAACTTAAGGCTGGCAACACCGATTTTTCCGACAGTTGATCTAGAGCCTGAAGATACCTCTCCACATGGCTGTGCCAAGAGTAGTGGGCTTGTACCCCCTTGAGGCCATTTTCTGCCCAAGCCTGCCACTGGCTCTCACTTTGGAATGCTTGATGCAGTGCAGTGCGAATCGCCTCCGGATCGAGGGCATCAAAGAGTAAACCATTGCAACAGTGACGAATAATCTCCTGCGGCCCGCCATCCGCTGTGGCCAAAATTGGCAATCCACAGGCAGCGGCTTCAATGAGCGTGAGGCCAAAGGGTTCGGTGAGGGCAGGATTGATAAACACTCCCCGTTGCTGTGCCGCCAGACGGTAGAGATCGGGGACTTCATCGCTGGTGTGGGTCTTGGGATAGGCCACTTTGCCGTAGAGGTCGTAGCGATCCACCAGCAAAAAGAGTTCGGTGAAGACTTGGCGAGGGCTGGCCTCCATCTTGCTGATATCGGTGCGATTGCCAAGAACTAAGACGAGATTCGCTTGCTCCTGTAAAAAGCGATCGCTGCCATAGACATTGAGTAGGGCGGCCACATTCTTGCGCGGTACCGGTCGGGAAAGGCAGAAGATAAAGGGTTTTTCCGGCTCGACTAAAAAGCGGCGCAATTCCTTGAGAAATGGCAAATCCTTGGCAACAGGAGCCGGATAGAAACGACTAGTGTCCACCCCCGGCGGAATCACCGCCATCCGCTTTGGGTCGTATTGATCGTAGAGACGATACTGCTCTTCCACCTCCTGATGGGTACTGGCAATAATCAGTGCAGCGCTGGCAAGGGTTTGCTCTTCGGCTTCAATGCGAGCCGTAAAGTGAAACTGCTCCTCTAGACTCTCCGGTTTATAGCCCTGGGCGAGCAACCGCCGGCGTTTGACCCGGCCGAGGGAATGCCCGGTGTGCACAAGGGGAACCCCCAACCAGCCGGCCACGCGGCAGCCCACATAACCCGCATCGGCATAGTGACTGTGGATCACATCGGGCATGCGGCCAAACTGGCGTAGATGGCGCAGCAGTTCGTCGGCAAATACATCCAAGTAGGGCCAGAGCACCTCCTTGCGTAAATAGCGGCGCGGTCCGCAGGCCAGTCGCACAATGCGAGCGCGATCGCCCAGCCATTCAATGGGTCGAGCATAGTCTGGACTGACCTTGGCATCGGCAATCAGGCGAGTCACTAAATCCACTTGGGCCACCCGGGGATGGGCTGCAAGGCTTTTTGCCAGTTCGACGACATAGCGGGTCTGTCCTCCTGTATCGGCATCGCGCCCCAATTCTAGGCGATCGCCCCGAATCAAACCATGAATACTGATGAGGACAATGTATAATCCCTCTTGCATAGCCACTCCCTTCCTTGGCGCAGGATAACCCAATTGGGGGTCATCCCCACCCTAACGAAAAACATGAGCATTGTCCAAAAAGCCATGGCGGCAATCCCCGCGGCCATTCATCTCAAGGAAGTCTCCTTTGGCTGGTCGCCAGAGGTTTTAGTGCTGGATCGGGTGTCCCTAGAAATCCCGCGGGGCCAACTGTGGATGCTCCTAGGCCGCAATGGCAGTGGCAAATCAACCCTGGTGAAGATTTTGGGGGGTCTCCTGCCGCCCCAACGGGGCGAAGTCTATGTCGAGCAGCCCCTTGGCTTTGTGTTCCAGAATCCCGATCACCAACTGGTGATGCCCAGTGTCGGTGCAGATATTGCCTTTAGTCTGAATGGCGAGGCGCTCAACTATTGGCAGGTGCGCGAACGCGTCAGTGCCGCTTTGCAAGCGGTGAATTTACAGGGACTAGAACGCCGTCCCATCTATGCCCTCAGTGGCGGCCAAAAACAGCGGGTGGCCATTGCCGGGGCGATCGCGCGCCATTGTCGAGTGCTCTTGCTCGATGAACCCACCGCCCTCCTTGACCCCGATAGTCAACGGGAACTCTTGGGCTACGTGCGCCAACTGGTCAATACCCAGGGGATGACAGCCCTTTGGGTTACCCATCGCCTCGATGAGCTGGCGCAAGCGGATGGTGCCATTGTCCTTGATCGCGGCAAAGTCATTGGCCAAGGAGCACCCACCGACATGATTCCCCTGCTGCATGCTTGAAAAGCAAGATTTGCTGAATGCTGATCTGGTGCCAAAGGCATTTCTCAACCCCCAACCCCCCTCTTTGACTGCTATGATTAAAGACTATAGATATAAGACACTGGCATAGAAATTCGCCTGTAGGATTGAATTATTGCAGTAGGAGCGATCGCCATGACTGAAACTCCCCAAACGCCACCCCCCGAAGAACCTACCGCCAAAGCCACTCGTCCCAGCCGTCGCCACAACCCACCTGATAAGGAAAATAGCGGTCAAATGGTCTCCCTTGCTGAAAAAACAGCTCTTGCCCCCGCAGGCACACCCACAGCCAGTGATATTGTGGTGTGGCAAACCTTTAATAGCGCCGGTTTACGTCCTATTGAGGCCAGTCCCGTGCAAGTGGTGCACATGATCAAAGATGCCGGCGAGCGTCCCGTCCTCAGCAGTGGCCTGCAAATCTATGACCGCATTAACGCCGCCGGTATTCGCCCGATTGCGGCAACTAATTTCCGGGTGGTAGAAACCCTCAACATCATGGGGGTGCGTCCGGTGGCTGCCGATAACTTTGAAATTGTAGAAACGGTCAATTGGATGGGCATTCGTCCCATTACCACCAGTGGCCTACACATTGCTGAAACCTACTACTCAGCCGGAGAGCGTCCCATCGCCTCCAACATCATTGATGATTCCCCTACCCTCATGGGCTATTTGGATTAGGGTGGCAGTGCCGCCAATCCACTCCCATCTGAATGGCCATTGATCTCTATCGCCACCTACTGCGGCCCCTTCTCTTCTGGGGATTGCAGGCCGACCCAGAATTTCTGCACCAGCAGTTTATTTCCTTTTGTGGGTGGCTGAATCAAGAGCATGCCTTAAGCACTTGGCTACGGCAGCAACTCAAGCAACGCTATGCTCTCTCAGACCCGCGTTTAGAGCGACAAGTGTGGGGACTGCGCTTTCCCAATCCCATTGGCTTGGCAGCGGGGTTTGATAAAAATGGGGTGGCCAGCAGTGTGTGGTCAGCCTTTGGCTTTGGCTTTGCCGAGTTAGGCACCGTCACTTGGCACCCTCAACCCGGCAATTCGCGTCCGCGTCTCTTTCGCTTACCGGCTGATCTCGCTGCGATCAATCGCATGGGGTTTAATAATGCGGGCGCAGAGGCCATGGCTGCTCGGTTGGCGCGATCGCCCCAGCCGACGATTCCCATCGGTATCAATTTGGGCAAGTCAAAAATTACCCCTTTGGAATCCGCAAAAGAGGATTACCTAGCAAGTTTTCGCCGGCTCCATCCCCTGGGAGATTATTTCGTGATTAATGTCAGTTCTCCCAACACGCCGCGGTTACGGGATCTGCAAGCAAAGGAACAACTGGAACCCATTTTGGACACGCTACAAACCGCCAATTGCCCCCGCAAGCCCCTGCTCCTGAAAATTGCCCCCGACCTAAGTTGGGAGCAAATTGCGGCAATTCTTGAGCTGATTCAAACCTATGAACTCGCCGGGATTGTGGCTACCAATACCACCGTGGCACGGGAGGGGCTGAAAACCCAGATTATTCCTCAGACGGGGCGATCGCCAGCGGATGAGGCAGGAGGGCTGAGTGGCAGACCTTTGCGCGATCGCGCCACTGCCGTGATTCGCTTTATCCACAAACAGACCCAAGGTACACTGCCGATTATCGGCGTAGGGGGTATTTTTACCCCAGAGGATGTGATTGAGAAACTAGCGGCCGGTGCGACCCTGGTGCAACTTTACACCGGTTGGATCTACCAAGGGCCGAGCCTATTGCGAGAGCTACTCAAAGGACTCTTAACCCCCTCAGCCGATCAAGAGAAACCAGAGAAATAGCCTCTATACCCTTGTCAAGGGGAGCATTCTGACTGTTAACCTTTCTATAGTATTGTCTCTATATTTTACGAAAGTATAAAAATATGACCGTTTCGCCCGAACAGGTTGACCGTATTGTTTCCAACCGGCACCACGACCCCTTTGAAATTTTGGGCTGTCACCAGATCAGTGAGAATGGCCAATCCGTATGGGCGATACGCGCCTATTTACCCAACGCCGAACGGGTGAGTGTCCTCTGTCCAGAGCTGCGGCAAGAATATCCGATGACGCCGGTTCACCACCCGCACTTTTTCGAGTGCCGCATTCCCGTGGCGGAACTGCATAATTACCAACTGAAAATCTACGAAAATGGCCACGAGCGCGTCATCTATGACCCCTATGCCTTCCGCTCCTCAAAGCTAACGGATTTTGATATTCATCTCTTTGCCGAGGGCAATCACCACCGCATCTATGAAAAACTGGGGGCACACTTGCTGACGGTGGAGGGGGTCGCGGGGGTTTATTTTGCCGTCTGGGCGCCCAATGCCCGCAATGTTTCTGTCATCGGCAACTTTAACCAGTGGGATGGGCGCAAACACCAAATGGCACGGCGGGGCAACGGCATCTGGGAGCTGTTTATCCCTGGCTTGGGGGTGGGCGAGCACTATAAGTATGAAATTAAAAATCAGGAGGGGCATATTTACGAAAAATCGGATCCCTACGGCTTTTACCAAGAACCACGCCCCAAGACCGCTTCCATTGTTACTGACTTAAATAGCTACGAATGGAACGATGATGACTGGCTGGAAAGGCGGCGCCACACCGACCCCCTCACCCAACCAATTTCCGTCTTTGAGGTGCACTTGGGATCCTGGCTTCACGCCTCAATGGAGGACCCGCCCATTGGTGCCGACGGTCAACCCCAAGAACCCGTGCAGGTGGCAGAACTCAAGCCCTGGGCACGCTTTCTCACCTATCGCGAATTGGCGGCTAAACTCATTCCCTACGTCAAGGAATTGGGCTACACCCACATTGAACTGTTGCCCATTGCCGAGCATCCCTTCGACGGCTCTTGGGGCTATCAAGTGACCGGTTACTATGCCCCCACCTCTCGCTATGGCAGTCCCCAAGACTTTATGTATTTCGTGGATCAGTGCCACCAAAACGGCATTGGCGTCATTGTCGATTGGGTACCGGGGCACTTTCCCAAGGATGGCCACGGCCTCGCCTTCTTTGATGGCACCCATCTCTACGAGCATGCGGATCCGCGCAAGGGGGAACACAAGGAATGGGGCACCCTTGTCTTTAACTATGGTCGCCACGAAGTGCGCAATTTTCTGGTGGCCAATGCCCTCTTTTGGTTTGACAAGTACCACATTGACGGTATTCGCGTGGATGCCGTGGCCTCGATGCTCTACCTTGACTACAACCGCAAGGAGGGGGAGTGGATCCCCAACGAATACGGTGGGCGGGAGAATTTAGAGGCGGCCAACTTTCTGCGCCAAGTCAACCATGTGATTTTTAGCTATTTTCCGGGGATTCTCTCGATCGCCGAGGAGTCAACGGCATGGCCGATGGTCTCTTGGCCCACCTACATGGGGGGCTTGGGCTTCAACCTGAAGTGGAATATGGGCTGGATGCACGATATTCTCGATTACTTCAGCATGGATCCGTGGTTCCGCCAGTTCCACCAAAATAACGTCACCTTTAGTATGTGGTACCACCACAGCGAGAACTTCATGTTGGCACTGTCCCACGATGAGGTGGTGCACGGCAAGGGGAGCATGATTGGCAAAATGCCCGGCGATCGCTGGCAAAAATTTGCGAACCTGCGCTGTTTGTTTGCCTACATGTTCACCCACCCCGGCAAGAAAACGATGTTTATGGGGATGGAGTTTGCCCAGTGGAGCGAGTGGAATGTCTGGAGTGATCTAGAGTGGCACCTGCTGCAATACGAACCTCATCAGCAAATTCAACGTTTCTTCAAGGATCTCAATCGCCTCTACCGTTCACAACCTGCCCTCTATACCCAAGATTTCAAACAGGAGGGTTTTGAGTGGATTGACTGTAGCGATAACCGCCATAGCGTTGTTTCCTTTATCCGTTGGGACAGGGACTATCAAGATTTTGTCGTTGTCGTCTGTAACTTTACACCGCAGCCCCATAGCCACTACCGCATTGGCGTACCTGAGCATGGGTTTTACCGCGAACTGTTTAACAGCGATGCCCGTGAGTACGGCGGCAGCAATATGGGTAACTTGGGCGGCAAATGGGCCGATGAATGGCCCTACCACAATCGCCGTTACTCCCTAGATCTCTGTTTGCCCCCCTTGGCGGTGCTGATCTTGAAACTGGATCGAGAGAAGACAGCGGCAGAGCGGGCACGCTATAACCTGAATTCTAATTCTTAGGTCTCAAGAATCCCCGTTTGCACTTGCCACAGGCCGTAATAAACTCCCTGCTGAGCAAGGAGTGCCTCGTGGGTACCCTGTTCCACAATTTCACCGTGCTCAAGGACATAGATGCAGTCGGCATGGCGGATTGTGGAGAGGCGGTGGGCAATGGCAATGGTGGTACGATGTGCCGTGATGTGGGCTAGGGATCGCTGGATGGCGGCTTCGGTTTCGTTGTCCACTGCCGATGTGGCCTCATCCAAAACAAGAATTGGCGGGTCTTTGAGAAGGGCACGGGCGATCGCCAGCCGTTGCCGCTGACCGCCAGAGAGTTTTTGTCCCCGCTCGCCCACCACTGTGTCATAGCCTTGGGGGAGTTCCCGGATAAATTCGTGGGCTTCAGCCAGCTTTGCCGCGTGGACGACGTCAGCAAGGGTTGCCCCCGGACTGCCATAGGCAATGTTTTCAAAGACGGTGCCGTGAAAGAGAAAGACCTCTTGACTCACCCAGCCAATGGCAGCACGCAAGTCCCGCAGCCGATACTCCCGAATATCCACCCCATCAATGAGGATGCGCCCCTGCTGCATCTCGTAAAAGCGCAGTAGCAATTTCACGAGGGTACTTTTACCGGATCCCGTGGCGCCGACAATGGCGATCGTCTGACCCGCAGGGACGTGTAAACTGACATTTTTTAGCACGGAGGCGCGGCCGGCATAGGCAAAGCTGATGGCTTCAAAGCGCACCTCTCCTTTAACATTGCGCGGATTAAGGGGGCGATCGCCCGTGGGAATGGCAATCGGTGTTTCCAGCAAATTCAGCACCCGCTGGGTTGAAGCCATAGCGCGCTGGTACTGATCTAGGGTTTCTCCCAAACGGGTTAGGGGCCAGAGCAGCCGTTGAATCAGATAGACCATTGTGCTGTAGGCACCCACATCCAAGCGCCCTTGAAAAGCGGCAAAGCCTCCCAACACCAGCGTTCCCGTAAACCCAAAGAGAATCACAAAGCGAATCAGGGGAATATAGGCCGCACTCAGCCGAATGGCGCGGCGATTGCTCTGTTGATAGGCTTCACTCTCTCGGCGCAGGCGCTCCAATTCATAGGCTTCAGCAGTAAAGCTCTTGATGGTTTGAATCCCCGTGATATTGTTGGCTAGGCGTTCGTTGAGGCGTCCCGCCTTTTCCCGCACATCGGCATAGCGAGGGGCAAGCCGCCGCTGAAAGAGCACTGATCCCCAAAGAATCACAGGCATGGGCAGCATGCCCCAGAGGGCCACACTTGGCGCTAAATAAAAGAAAATCCCGCCAATAACAAGAACTGTGGTTGTTACTTGTAGAACTTCATTGGCACCGCCGTCTAAAAATCGCTCCAGTTGGTTAATGTCATCGTTGAGAATCGAGAGCAACACCCCACTGCTGCGCTCCTCAAAAAAGGCCAAGTCCATTTCCTGGACATGGGCATAGGCCTCAAGGCGCAAATCGTGTTGAATCTGCTGGGCTAAGTTGCGCCAACTGCGGGCATAGGCATACTCAAAGAGCGACTCCAAGCTCCAGATCACAAACGAAAGACCCGCCAAGGCCAACAGTTGCTGCTCAAAGGTTCTTAGCCCCCAGCGGGCAAAGAGGGAATCCTGCCGCTTCACCACTAAGTCCACGGCAATGCCAATCAAAACCGGGGGAGCAAGATCAAAAATTTTATTCAGAACGGAGTAAAGGGAGGCATGCCCCACTTGGCGTTGGTAGCGTTGGCTGTGCTTCAGAAGTCGTAGAAATGGATGCAAGGCTTCTTGGCCTCCCCAAAGTGCAGGATGATTGCAGGCAGGCGGTTGACTTGCCTAATTCTTAAGATAAGCTAAAGAATTGCTCCCTGGGAGAGTTGCCCACCCGACCGTATTTCCTGCATCTCAAACGGAGGCTTTCCCCGCCTCCTGAATCGGTACCCACTCGGTATGGAAGGTTCCGGGTTTATCAATTCGCTCGTAGGTGTGCGCCCCAAAGAAGTCCCGCTGCGCTTGGGTGAGATTTTGCGGCAGGCGATCGCGCCGATAGCTATCGAAGTACTCCAGCGATGCGCCAAAGGCCGGCACGGCAATCCCCGCACGGGTCGCCTCCACCAAGACCTCCCGCCACGCCGCCTGCTTATCGAGGATTGTTTGGCGAAACTCGGGCGCCAGCAGTAGATTGGCCAGTTGGGGATTTTCGCTGTAGGCCCGCTTGATCTTATCCAAGAAGCCAGCCCGAATAATACAGCCCCCCTTCCAGATGCGGGCAATCTCGCTCAGGTTGAGTTGGTTGTCAAACAGTTCCTGCGAGCCTTTGGCAATCAGAGCCATCCCTTGGGCATAGGAGCAGATTTTTGAGCAGTAGAGGGCATCACGAATTTTGCCGATGAATTCTTCGGTATTGCCGCCAAAGTGCACCGCAGGGCCGGAAAGGACTTGGGCAGCCGCCATCCGTTCGGCTTTGATTGACGACATAATGCGGGCATTTACAGCAGCGGCAATGGTTGGAATAGCCACCCCCATTTCTAGGGCACTTTCCACCGTCCAGCGACCGGTTCCCTTTTGACCAGCGGCATCCACAATCACCTCCACAAGGGGTAGATGGGTTTCCGAATCAATATAAGTGAAAATCTGGCTGGTAATTTCAATCAAAAATGAGTTGAGTTCGGGGGTTTCATTCCAACTTTTGAAGACCTCATGGAGTTGCTGATGATTGAGGCCAAGGAGGTTTTTCAGTAGGTCATAGGCTTCGGCAATGAGCTGCATATCGCCATACTCAATGCCGTTGTGCACCATCTTGACAAAGTGACCTGACCCCCCCGGTCCAATGTAGGTAACACAAGGCCCATCATCCACTTGGGCGGCAATTTTGGTCAGGATGGGTTCAAGGGCTTGGTAGGCCTCACGACTACCGCCGGGCATAAGACTGGGACCATTGAGGGCACCTGCTTCACCACCGCTGACCCCCATCCCAAAGAAACACAGTCCTGCCGCCTCCATTTCCGCAACGCGGCGTTCGGTATCCGTATAGAGAGAGTTGCCGCCATCAATGAGGATGTCGCCGGGTTCAAGGAGTGGCTTCAGTTGCTGGATGAGATCATCTACGGGTTTGCCGGCTTTGACCATCGCCAAAATGCGGCGGGGACGCGACAGGGAGGCAACGAATTCCTCCAGACTATAGGTGGCCTTAAAGCGGCGGCCTGCGGCGCGTTCAGCCATGAAAGCCTCGGTGCGGCTGGGGGTGCGATTGTAAACCGCCACTGAGAATCCATTTCGCTCCACGTTGAGGGCAAGGTTTTCCCCCATGACGGCAAGGCCAATAACGCCAAAATCTTGCTGTGACATACATCCGTCCTGCAATGGCAAGGATCACTTCCACCATAGCGGCAAGGTCAGCCAGAGGAATGGAAGAAGGTATTAACTTTTAGGCCAACCCCACGAGTTTTTCGCTCAACTCCCAAAGACGGCGGGCTTTTTGCTCATCACTGCCCTCCGCCGAGAGTTCTTGGACAAAGGCTTTGCGGCCTTCTTTTTGGCGGTTACCCCAGCTCCAGTGCACCCCCGACTGGCGAAACTCGGGGTCTGCCACCACCATTGCGACGCGCTCACCTGCCAATTCTTGGCTGACATAGCCACCGGTAATGTATTTCTGAAAGAGGGGAAAAAGCTTCTGAAAAAGGGGAAAATGGTTGCGAAACAAGGGAGTATCCGCTACGCAGCCAGGGTACAAAGAGCTAAAGACAATCCCCGTCGAATCATGGAAGCGGCGATGCAGTTCCCGCGCCGTCAGCATATTGCACAGTTTACTGTCTTTGTAGGCTTTGCCAGACTTAAAGGGCTTGCCGTTAATCATGGCAATGGGTTTCTTGAAGCCCTGCTCAAAGCCTTCAAGGTTGCCCAAATCAGGCGGAGCAGGAATGGGGATTTTACCGCCAAATTCTTTGCGGTTGGCGGTCACCGTGCCGAGAATCACCAAGCGCTTATCGCTTTCGGGGGAGTTTTTCAAATCCTCAAGGAGGAGGTTGGCTAAAAGAAAATGCCCCAAGTGATTGGTAGCCACAGTGAGTTCGTAGCCATCCATACTGTAAAGAGGCTCCTTGAGCAGGGGATAATAGACGGCGGCATTGCAGACAAGGGCACGCAAGGGGCGATTCAATGCCCGAAACGACTCGACAAAGCCGCGCACACTGGCCAACGAGGACAAGTCCAAATGCAAAATCGTGTAGGCCTCCGGCGGAAGCTGAATGTCTTTGGCGGCTTGCTCTGCTTTCTCAAGATTGCGGCAGGCCATCACAACGTGCCAGCCCCGATTGGCTAAGGCTTTGGTGGCATACAATCCAACTCCAGAGGAGGCACCTGTAATAATGACCGTTGGGCGTGGCTGATCACTCATAGGTTCTGTGGCATACCTGTGGTAACGTCGCTACTGATCCTGCCATAGAAGCGATCGCCCCCTAGCTGCACCCCCCGCGATCCTTTACAGTGACTTAATAAATAGACTCGATAGTTAATCAAGTTTTGTATCTAGTTTGTTTCTCCCCTATTTTCAGGATTAACCCGACTCTATGACTATCTCCCACCCCTTGCCACTGTGGCTGCGCAAACCCCTTGGCAAAGCCAGTGAACTCTCCACGGTTCAACGCCTCGTGCGCCACTACGGCATTCACACCATCTGTGAAGAGGGGCGCTGTCCGAATCGCGGTGAATGCTATGCCCAAAAAACCGCCACCTTTTTACTTTTGGGTGCTACCTGCACCCGTGCCTGTGCCTTCTGTCAAGTGGAGAAGGGGCGTGCGCCGGCTGCGGTTGATCCGGAAGAACCTGCAAAAATTGCTGCTGCTGTGGCTGCCTTGGGATTGCGCTATGTGGTGTTAACCTCTGTGGCACGGGATGACTTACCCGATCAGGGCGCAGGTCAATTTGTCGCTACCATGGAGGCGATTCGCCACCGCTGCCCTGGCACCGAAATTGAGGTTCTTACCCCTGACTTTCGCATGGATCGGGGTCGGCTGTCCCAACGGGACTGCATTGCCCAAATTGTGGCCGCACAACCGGCCTGCTACAACCACAACCTTGAAACTGTGCGCCGCCTCCAGGGGCCTGTGCGACGGGGTGCCACCTATGAGAGTTCACTGCGGGTTTTGGCAACCGTTAAAGAACTTAACCCCGATATTCCCACTAAATCGGGACTCATGCTGGGCTTAGGGGAAACCGAGGCAGAAGTGATTGAAACCTTAAAAGATTTACGAGCGGTAGGGTGCGATCGCCTGACTTTGGGACAATATTTGCCCCCCTCCTTGAATCACTTGCCGGTGGTCAAGTATTGGACTCCCGAAGAATTTAACACCTTGGGCAATATTGCACAGGAACTTGGATTTTCCCATGTGCGTTCAGGTCCTCTTGTGCGCAGTTCCTACCATGCCGCAGACGTTGCCCCAACCCAAAAAGCGGGATAGGCACTGCTAGTTTCTCGTTCCTACCGCTCAGTTGACGGCTCACTCAGGGAAGTACTTACCCCTTGTAGTCACCATCACGGCTCCCCGCTCACGAATCAACTCCTTGGCTGCACGCTCAACGCGATAGCCAAAAAACAAGGGGCGAATTTCCTCAGTTGCTGTCACTTGAGCCACCAGATTCAAAAACCGCTCCACCTCTGATTCGGTGATATTGCTTTTGACTTCCCCCAGCACCAGAAGTGGCTCTCCATGAATTTGGCCACGGATGACTAAATCAAATTCATACTCTCCATTGCGCAGAGGTAGGGTGTCTCGGTCACAAAATTCAATTTCCATGCCCCAGCGATACTCTAGAATTTCGGGTACCACTTCCAGCGCAAGGTCTTCCAGCGACCCACCCAAGGCTTCACTGAGGCCGCCCACTTGGCGTGCGAGTTGTCTCACCGCTCGTTCTGTGCGCTCTTGCGCCGCGGCCAGTTGATCTACTCGTTCTTCGGTGCGCTTTTGTGCTGCCGCCAGTTCTTCGACTCGTTCTTCAGTGCGTTTTTGGGCTTGGGCAAGTTCTGCGACTCGTTCTTCGGTGCGCTTCTGAGCCTCAGCTAGTTCTGCAACGGTCACCGTCAGTTGATCTACTCGTTCTTCGGTGCGCTTCTGAGCTTGAGCCAAATCCGCCACAATTGACTTTAGCTCGTTGAAGTCCTTGGCCTTGACCAAATCATCATAGGCCTCGCGGATCACTTCCGCCAATAGGTGCGCTTGTTCGGGAGGAAACGCCGCCCGCAGTTTTTCTTCGAGGACAGAGGTCATTACGTTTAGAACGTTTAGAGTGGTGAATTGCGGCTGTACTCTACATTCTAACGACTAAACAATGCCTCCTTGGTTTTCACAGATTTTCTCAGGAAAGCTCCTCCAACCTCAGAAGCCTCATGGATAGCCTATTCACTCAGGAAAGTATTTGCCCCTTGTGGTGACCATCACGGCTCCCCGCTCACGAATCAACTCCTTGGCAGCTCGTTCAACGCGATAGCCAAAAAACAGAGGGCGAATTTCCTCAGTCGCTGTTACTTGAGCCACAAGGTTCAAAAATCGCTCCACCTCTGATTCGGTGATGTTGCTTTTGACTTCGCCGAGTACCAGTACTGGTCGTCTCTCGACTTGGCCACGAATCACTAAGTCAAACTCATACTCTCCGTTGCGGAGAGGCAGTGTATCCCGCTCACAGAATTCGATTTCCATGCCCCAGCGATACTCAAGGATCTCGGGCACCACTTCCAAAGCGAGGTCTTCGAGGGAGCCACCAAGGGCTTCACTGAGTCCGCCCACTTGGCGAGCCAGTTGCCTCACAGCGCGTTCGGTCCGCTCCTGCGCCGCAGCCAGTTGGTCAACTCGTTCTTCGGTGCGTTTCTGGGCTTGAGCGAGTTCTTCGACAGCAAGGGCTAGTCGGTCAACCCGTTCTTCGGTGCGCTTTTGGGCTTGAGCCAGTTCACCAACGATGGACTTCAGCTCGCTGAAGTCTCTGGCTTTCACCAAGTCGTTGTAGGCTTCATGGATGACTTCCGCCAGCAAATGTGCCTGTTCTGGGGGAAACGCTGCCCGCAGTTTTTCTTCAAGCAGAGAGGTCATTGCATCTAAAGTTATGGATTGCGGCCGTACTCTCCATTCTAGCGACTAGACGATGCCTCCTTGCTTTCCACGCCCTCTCTCAGAAAGGCTCCTTGGGCACAGTTCCTACTCTGTCAGTGAGGCAGTCTAGCCATTTTAAGCGTCAACAAATCGAAACAAAGTGTTTGACGAACCAAGGGGTACATGGCTATACTCCTACACACTGAGCTGTATTGTTAAGCTGAATACTAGGTGAAGAGTAGAACGAGTTGATCGCCCTACTTAGCCTAGGCTCTCGTAAGTGAGGAGTAACGTGATGAAAAAGACTTACCTGCTAGCGGGTGGCTTGAGCCTACTGGGTGTAGTCGCAGGGGCTAATATTGCTACCGCCAATGAACCTACCAACTTTGAAAACCTGATTGCTGCTGAACCACAACATCTCCAAGTTTCTGAAGCACCGCCTGCTGCCAATACCATTGCAGATGCTTCTAGTATCATTACCTCTGTTAATCAGCTTTTGGCCAACCAAGAATCCATGGGGCAAGTGACCTCTGTCTCCCAGCTTTCTGATGTTCGCCCCACTGACTGGGCCTACCAAGCCTTGGCCTCCCTGGTTGAGAAATACGGCTGCATTGCGGGTTATCCCGATGGCACCTTTCGGGGCAACCGTGCCGCCACCCGTTATGAAATGGCAGCAGCCCTCAATGCCTGCTTGGATGTCATTAGTGACCGCTTTGCCACGAAGGAAGACTTGGCAACCTTGCAAAAGCTCATGGATGAGTTTAAGGCTGAACTCACCACCCTACGCGGTCGCGTGGATAAGCTTGAAGCTCGCACCGCCAAGCTGGAAGCCCAGCAGTTCTCCACAACCACAAAATTAACAGGCACAGTGGTGATGTCCGTGCAATATGGCGGCCGTCCTAGCAGTCCGAATCCTTCTGAGAGTCCTGATGGAATTGCTCCTGCTAACACAAACCCTACTGTCATTGCTGCTGCGATTCTGAATCTAAACACCAGCTTCACTGGCACTGACCTATTGCAAACAAGCCTCTCTACAGGCAATGGCGGTCGTGATGCCATTAGCACCTATGGGCTAGGATTGCAGACAGACTCGACTCTACATGATCCCTCTGGTTTGCCACTTCCCTACTTTAGTCCTAGTAATTACGCTTGGTCTGATTATGGACCGGCAGTTGAGCTGGAGCGTTTGGCCTACAGCTTCAAGCCTACTCGAGATATTACAGTCACCGCAGGGCCTCTGTTTTACCCCAGTGATATTATTGACAAGAATAGCTGGGCAAACGATGAGGCCAGTGACTTTGGTACATACTTTTTCCTCAATAACCCCTTCATTGTTCCCTACGCCCTGAAAGACTTGGGCGGGGCGGGCGCTGCCATTGAATGGAACCCCAAGGAAGGCCCCTTTACTGTCCGTGCCCTTTATCTTGCAGGCGAAGCAGATCGGGCAGCTGCAGGGATTGCTCCACCAAGTCCGGGGGGTGGATTTGGCGGTGATCCCTTCCAAACCTCGCTAGAGCTAGAGTATGCCAATAAGTTTGGTGGTGGCAAAAACAGTTATGCTGTTCGGCTGCAGGGTACCTATTCTAAAACCTATGGCATCGAAGCTCGAGCAGCGGGGATTAACTTTGAGCTGAATCTGGATCGCTTTGGTATCTTTGGCCGAGCTGGTGTTGCCAGTATTCCAGGTAGTTACTTTCCGGGTGTATCGCCCTTGCCTTTTTCGGAGGCTCCTAACAATAGGGGTGATGCCGGTATGAGAGCCTACAATTTCATGGCCGGCATTGGCTACAAAGATCTGCTTGTACCGGGGTCTGTTCTAGCTGTTGCTGCGGGAGCACCGTTCATTAACAGTGCTCCCAGTTCGGGCTTCATCAATAATGCTAATCAAGTCAACGTAGAGGCCTTCTACAAATTCCCCATCAGTGACAACATCAGCATCACGCCGATCTTTACGGCAATCATCAACCCCAATAATACTAATGGGGGTAGTGTAATCTCCGGTCAGCCGATTCTCCAAGGCGTGATTCGTACGACGTTTACGTTCTAGCGTTAGTAAGTTCACCCCGATCTTGAGTCCCTCTCCCCAGTGGAGGGGGCTTTTTTATGGACTTTACTATATCCTTGTAAAAGTCATTAACTTCTCTGAAGTTTTCTTTCATCTTTTCGCTGATACTGCTCAAATATGCTTAAGTAAGTAGTACATCGGTGTTCTTAAGCACATCTCACTTAAGGATCGCCAAATATCTTGACTAACTTTACGGGCACAAATTGCTGGCTGCTGCCGAAGTTGTACGAGGCTTCGTTGGGTTAGCAACTTGGAGAGTGGTATGATGACAGCAGAACGCGCTTTTAGCGGCGGGGGGGAAACACTTCAGGCTGAACACCTACTCCGCCAACTCACCACGTCGGGGGGAAGCGGTTGTTTCAAGGTGAGTGTGCAGGAGCAACAGTGGTTCCTCTACCTGGATCAAGGAGGCCTCATTTATGCTACCCACACGATTGAGCCGGGCGATCGCTTTGAGCGCCATCTTCGGCAACTGAGCTATACGGTTCCTAGCCTCAATCGCGAGTTGCGTGTCCAAGTACAACAGCGATGGGAAGCGGCCAATACTCCCACTCCCATCTATGAATACGAGAGCTTGCACTGGCTGCTAAGGCAAAAATGGATTACCCCAGCGCAGTTTGAACAGCTTGTGAAGGGTCTTATCCTTGAAGTTCTGGAGTCGTTTTTATATCTCAAGAGCGGTCAGTATCAACTAGTGTCCTATGGGAAAGTGCCAATTGTTAGCCGCTTTGATGCCGCTGAGTTGATTCAAGAGTGCAAATTACGAATTCAACAGTGGCTGAGCCTTGGCCACAAAATTGTCTCCCCTTTTCAGCGCCCCTACTTCTTTAGGAGTGCCCAAGTCAATTTAACCCCAGAAAAGCAGCAACGCTTGGGGTCTATGCTACGGGGTTTTAGCTTTCGCCATTTGGCAGTGCTTCTCAACCAAAATGAAATTACCTTGGTGCGTAGCCTTTTGCCGTTAATTGAGAAGGGAGCCGTAGTCGTTCGGGAGCCGCAACACCCCTTTGATTTGCTGCCCAGTTTTGATACCAGTTTGTGGCAGGAAACTGCGCCCGCAGTGGCAGAGGAAAGTGGTGATTTAGGCAGTGGCTTCTTCACTTCCAAAGTGCCCAACCGCACCTATCGGATTGTCTGTATTGATGACAGTCCGGCCATGCTCAATGAAATTAAGCGGTTTTTGGCGGATGATGCCTTTGAAGTGATTGCCCTCAATGATTCTGTGAAAGCCCTCATGGAGGTGATGCGTCTCAACCCAGATCTCATCCTGCTGGATGTGGGGATGCCCAATATTGACGGTTATAAGTTTTGTAAAGTTATTCGCAACCATGAACGCTTTAAGTCAGTACCCATCATTATGGTGACGGGTAACACAGGACTCATTGATCGCGCTAGAGCACGCCTTGTGGGGGCGACGGACTACATGACGAAACCGTTTACCCAAGAGGCGCTGCTCAAAATGGTCTTTCGCTATTTGAGCTAAGACGCAGTATATTGGCATTTGCGCGCACCAACCTGAATAGGGCGGAAGTCGAGGAGAAGAGATGACGAAGGTTTTAGTTGTGGAAGATGTGCCCTCGGAAATGACTCTCATCAGTTCATTCCTCAAGGAAGCCGGCTACACGGTCATTGAGGCACTGGGGGCAAAGGAAGCGCTGGAAAAGGTCAGCCAACACAAACCCGATGTGGTGGTTACCGATGTGGTAATGCCGGAGATGAGTGGCTTTGAACTGTGCCGTGCGCTCAAGAAAAATCCGGAAACGGAAAAACTACCGGTCGTGGTCTGTAGCTCTAAAAACCAAGAATTAGACCGCCTGTGGGCAATGAAACAAGGAGCAGATGCCTATGTCACCAAGCCCTTTAATCGTGAAGATTTGCTACGAGCCGTGAAGTCGGTGGTGATCTCATGATGGCAGAAGCAGGACTTTGGCAAGAGAGTGAGCGCAGACAAGATCAGCGGCAAAATGTCCCCTACCTGCGCTTGATCCTTCACCGAGAATTGACGGCTCTGCTGCCAATGGGGGAGATTCGGCAGGTGTTAGTGATTTCGCCGCAACAGCTGACGGTGATTCCCAATATGCCTGCGGTGGTCATGGGACTACTGAACTTTCGCAACCGGGTTGTTTGGGTGTTTGACTTAGCCCTTTTGCTGAATCTCGATCCGCTGCAGGAAAGTTCACTCCTCACGATTGTTGTACTGCAAACCTCAAAGGGACACTTGGCACTGGCGCTCTCCCAAGTGGGCGGTGTTGCTCGTCTTTCTGAGAGTTTGATTCAATCGCCTGTGGGTACAATGAGTGCAGCGCTGGTTCCCTATGTAAAGGGCTGTTGTCGTCTGGAGGAAGGAATCTTCTATATCCTCGATGGAGAGGCGATCGCCGAGCATTGCTGGGCCAATTGTGTTCGCTAGACTGATTCTTCATACCACTGGGATAGGTAAACAATGACTACTGCTAAACCGCCAATTGATCTGCCGCCTTTGCCCCCTTCGGTATTGAACTACCAACTGCCTCCCCTAGGGGAGAAAAAAGCAACAACCAATGGCAAATCCCCTGAACAACCCTTGTCGCCACCTCCTCCACGCCGCAAATTGTGGGGGCTACGTCCGAAACTGATTACCAGTGCAGTTGCCCTTGCAACCCTGCCTATGATTGCCGTGGGCTTGGCGGCGAATCAAGTGGCGCGTCGGCAATTGATGGAGCAAGTCTTGCAACTTCAGCAGCAGGAAGTCAGTAGTGCAGCGCTTCAGTTTGATAACTATCTGCGCGATCGGCGAGGGGATGCGCGAGTTTTGGCATCTGTCTTGAATAATCGCTACAGCAGTGAGATCCAGCGGCGCGATCGCGCCCAATTGCAAGCGGTCTTGGATCAGTTTCTTGATGCCTATGTCGCCTATGACAGTGCAGCAATTATTGCCAATAATGGCCAAGGAACGATTATCGCCCAATCCTTAGCAGGAAATCGCCTTCCGAACAATATTCTTCAAAATCAAGAGTACTTTAAGCTCGCGATCCAAACGCGGGGGGTAGTTTTAACGATTGAACCAACCCTCTCCCTACCAGATCGCCCCTTAGGCATGTTTTTGGCGGTGCCACTGATTAATCCCCAGAGCAAACAAATTATAGCGGTGCTGCGGTTGAGGGTACCGAAAGGTAGTGTTCAGCAATTTCTGAAAGTCTACGCTCGCAACCGACAACAGAGTTTTTACCTCGTGACACCTGAGGGAACGATTTTTACAGCATCAATTCCAGAATTAAATGGAAAGCCTCTAGAAGAGATTTTTCCCAAGTTAGCTCAGCAAAGGGAAAATAAGCCAGCTAGTGCATTGATAGAGGGACGCCGCTTCGATGGTGAGTCCCAGATTCTCAGCTACAAAAGTGTTTCACAGCCGTTTGCCTTAATCATTCTTGGTACAGATCAAGCCTACGCCCTCAAGCCGCTGCAAAACCTGACTTGGGCACTGTTATCAGGGGTTATTGTCGCAGCTGTTGTTGCCGGAGCAATCGCAATCTATCTTAGCGATCGCGCAATTCAACCCCTCTTGGGAGCTACTAAGGCAGTGACGAGAATCGGTGAAGGAGATCTACAAACCCGCCTGCCGGTGGCAGGGGATGATGAGTTAGCTACTCTCAGCCGCACGATTAACCAGATGGCTGAGCAGTTAGAACAATCCCTGACAGAAGCTCACCTCTCTGCCCAGCGCGCCCATCAATTGCGCGATAGTCTCTTCCGCCTAACCCAGCAGAGCGATCGCCGGCAGATTCTTGATAATCTCGTTAACGAGGGTCGCCATCTTTTGGGGTGCGATCGCGTCATTTTCTACGAGTTTGATGAAAACTTTGTGGGCCGCGTGGTGGCTGAATCGGTCGCCGAGGGTTGGCCAAAGGCTCTAGAGAAAGTCATTGATGACCCCTGCTTCCGGCAAAATTGGGTTGACGCCTACACCAAAGGGCGCGTCCAAGCCACCCCAGATATTTTGAATGCCGGTCTAACGGAGTGCCACCTCAAACAACTCGCCCCCCTAAAGGTGCGAGCCAATCTCGTCGTTCCCGTGCTAATAGAGAAAAAACTGGTCGCGCTTTTAATTGCCCATCAGTGCAGTGAGCCGCGCCAGTGGCAACAGTCAGAAATTGATGCCTTTCTCCAGTTGGCCAACCAAGGAGGACTGGTGCTGGAGCGCAATAAGCTCTTTGAGCAAACGACTGCGGCTCAAAAAGAAGCGGAACGCCTGGCCCAAGAGCAACAGCAACGCACTGAACGCATCCAAATGCAGTTGATTAACCTGCTCACGGAAGTGGAAGCTGCCTCGAAAGGGGATTTGACGGTGCGCGCCGACATCACCGCCGATGAAATTGGTACCGTTGCCGACATTTTCAACTCCCTCATTGAAAGTCTGCGGGAGGTGGTTATCCAGGTAAAAGCAACAACGGAAAAAGTCAACTCTGCCCTCTTAGCAGATGAGACAGCCATGACGGGGCTGGCGGAAGAATCCCTGCGGCAAGCCAAGAAAGTGAATCGGATGCTGGAGGCCGTTGAGGCGATGTCGGTTTCTATTGAATCCGTGGCCAATAGTGCCAACGAAGCCGCAGAAGTGGCGCGTAAAGCCGCCGAACGTGCCCTCGCCAGCGGTAAAACAATGGATGCCACTGTAGATAGTATTCTCCATCTGCGGGAAACTGTGGCTGAAACCGCTAAAAAAGTGAAGCGATTGGGCGAATCCTCGCAGCAGATTTCAAAAGTGATTTCCCTAATTAACCAAATTGCCCTGCAAACGAACCTCTTGGCCATTAATGCCAGTATTGAGGCGGCTCGTGCCGGTGAAGAGGGGCGAGGCTTTGCTGTGGTTGCCGAAGAGGTGGGTGAACTAGCGGCGCGATCGGCAGCCGCGACTCGTGAAATTGAGCAAATCGTGGAAACCATTCAGCAGGAGACCCAGGAGGTAGTGAGTGCCATGGAAATCGGTACAGCTCAGGTGGTTGAAGGCACGCGCCTTGTGGAGGTAACCAAGCAGAACCTCGAAGAAATTGTGCAAGTGTCGCAGCACATTGACGAACTGGTGCAGTCCATTTCCCAAGCCACTGTCTCCCAAGCCCGCACCTCCAACACCGTCAATACACTCATGAAAGACTTTGCCAAGGTCTCCGAGGGCATGTCTGCTACGTCCAAGCAGATTTCTGAGTCTCTGCAAGCCACAGTGGACATGGCTCAGGAACTACAAAACTCGGTCAACATCTTTAAGGTGACTCCTGAGGGATAACCATGCCCGAACCCAGTGCCGAGGAAGCCATCCGCCTCCAGTTTCTCGAGGAAGCTCAGGACTACCTGCAAACCATCGAAGCAGGAATACTGCAATTGTCTCACCAGCCGGCAGTGATGGATAGCGTGCTGCGGGCGGCTCACTCTATCAAAGGGGGCGCAGCCATGATGGGCTTTATGTCCCTCAGTGAACTGGCGCATCGCCTTGAGGATTTCTTCAAGGTTTTGAAAGCGCGCCCCTGCGAAGATGGGGAGGTGCAACATCTGCTGCTTCGGGCAGTGGATCAACTGCAAGTAATGATTACCCTCAATCGCCAAGGGGTTGAACCCAATGAGGGTTGGTGGCGCACCCAAGTGGAGCCGCTTTTGAATGAGTTGCAGGGACGGCTAGGGGATCCCACGGCGGAGGATGATTTGGCGCTGCTCAGCGGCGATGATGGCCAGCAGATGCGGGTCATGCTCTTTGAAACAGAGGTGGAGGCCTGCTTGCAACGACTGGAGACGGTGCTGCAAACCCCCGGACAGCCTTGCCTCAAGGAGGAGCTGGCGATCGCTGCCCAAGAACTGGAAGGCCTGGGGCAAATGCTCGAGCTGCCTCAATTTGCTGAATTCTGTGCCTCCGTCAGTGCCTATCTGCAACAACCCAACTGTGATGTGAGCCAAGCCGCTGCCCACATTATCCGGCAATGGCGCCGCTGCCAAGCCCTCGTGATCACCGGTCAACTGGAGGCTCTGCCCACGCGCTTGGAAACCCCTGAAACCGGTGACGAGGAGCAAACCATTATTGATTTACCGCCGGCAGACCTGAATCAAGAACTAGGGGTCGAGGACTTTGCCGGTGCTGACATTGAATCTTTCTCCTTTCAGGATTTATTGACCTCCGCCCCAGAGGCTGAGCCAACCCCCTTGGCTCCCCAGCCCCAAACCCCAGAACCCAAGGAAATGACCGTGCGGGTGCCGGGGCATCAGTTGGATCAACTCAGTGATCTGATGGGGGAGTTACTCATTGAGTGTAATGGTTTGGATTTGCAACGGGAACGGCTCCACAACCTGCTGGCAGCTCTCAAGGAAAAAGTGCGCGCCCTTGAGCGAGCCAACTTTCGCCTACGCACAGAGTATGACCGTGTCAGTGCCCCCCATCACTTCAATCCCCAAAGTCAGCATGGGTTCGATGTTCTTGAATTCGATCGCTACACCGACGTGCATCTGCTTTCCCAGGAAGTGATGGAAACCATTGTCCAAGTGCAGGAAATCACCAGCGATTTGGAATTGAGCCTAGGGGATACCGAACGCAGCGGCCGCGATCTAAACCGCACTGCCAAGCAACTGCAAGCTTGCTTTACCCAAGTGCGGATGCGCCCCTTTGCGGATTTGGCCAACCGCTATCCTCGACTGATTAGGGAGTTAAGCCGCGAGCATGGCAAAAAGGTCAACTTAGTCATCGAGGGCAGTCATATTCTCATTGACCGTACTGTGTTGAGTGTGCTGGCGGATCCCCTGTTGCACCTTGTCCGCAATGCTTTTGATCATGGGATTGAACCAACCGAAGAACGTCAAGCCCTTGGTAAACCCGCAGTGGGAACCATTACCCTGAAGGCGGCCTATCGCGGCAATCAAACCGTCATCACTGTGGCGGATGATGGTCGAGGTCTCAATCCAGAGAAAATTCGCCAAACGGCACGGCGATTGGGCTTAGCACGGGACTGGTTGGAAACAGCCAGCGATCGCGACCTCTGGCAACTGATTTTTGAGCCGGGCTTCTCAACCGCTTCACAGGTGACTAGTCTCTCTGGGCGTGGCGTGGGAATGGATATTGTGCGCACCAATCTACGGCAAATTCGCGGCAACATTCAAATCCACAGTACCCCCGGTCAAGGGACAGAATTTACGATTGCCATCCCTTATACCCTCTCAATGATACGAGCACTCCTAGTGGAAGCGGCTGGTATGCTCTTGGCCGTGCCCACCGAAGACATTGAAGAAATGGTGTTGGCCGATCGCTACCCCCCCATTGAAACCCTTGGCTCCACTCTAATTGACTGGGAAAGCTATCTCGTTCCTTTAGTTGACCTGACCCAAATTTTTCACTTTCAGCGTCCCTATTGTCCTGTGGAAATGGAGGGAGCACCGGCGATTAACCAACCAACGTTGATGATTGTCAGTCAAGGGGACAGTGCCCTCGCCCTGCGAGTTGATCGCTATTGGAGCGAGCAGGAAGTCACCATTCGCCAGGTCGAAGGAGAATTAGCCCTCCCCAAGGGCTTTAGTGGCTGCACAATTTTGGGGAATGGTCGCATTGTCCCTCTATTAGACCCCTTTGCCCTCTTTGATTGGTTAGCACAGGAACCTTCCCGCGCTCCTGCAGCTCCCCCTGTTACCCCCAGCCAAGACACCGTCCTTGTGGTTGACGATTCAGTTAACGTGCGCCGTTTCCTTGCCAATACCCTCGAAAAAGCCGGCTATCGGGTTGAGCAGGCCAAAGATGGTCAAGAGGCCATTGATAAACTGCAAGGGGGGCTACACGTCAACGCCCTTATCTGCGACATTGAAATGCCTCGCCTCGATGGGTTTGGTGTCCTCACTCAAATTCGCCGCATTCCCCAGTGCCAAAACACCCCCGTAATGATGCTGACCTCGCGCACAGGCCAAAAACATCGTCAGCTTGCAGAACGTTTAGGGGCAGCCGCCTACTTTAGCAAACCCTTCCGCGAAAGTGACCTTTTGGCCACCCTTGCTCAGTTGATCCGCCATGCTTAAAAGCCGCCGCCGCCGTCAAAACCAACCCATTGTCTTAGAGCAGTTCCTGACATTTACCGTACGTCAAGAGCAGTTTGCTGTACCCATGGCACAGGCCTATCGGGTGATTCCCTTACCTCCTATTCATGGTGATCCACAGCAGCGGGGGGTTGGCTTGGTGACCTATGAGAATCGCGAAATTTTAGTGATTGATATTGGCCGCTGTCTCTTTGATGCTCCTCTCGCCACCTCAGAAACGCAGAAGCTCCAATTTTTGCTGATTCTCCAGCCCCGATTGGAGCAAGAATGGCTTGGCCTGCCCCTCACAGCCCCCCCGGTCATTGAGCGAATTCCACAGGATGCCATTCATCCCATTCCCAGTCACTATCTCCACTGGGGGAGCATTCACAACGTCAGTTCCCTGATGGTCAGGAGTCCAGGGGATCAAGACTTACCCCCTATCTTTATCGTGGATATTGAGCAGGTACTCCACAGCCTAAAAACGCGGTAGCCCGCCCCCATTCCTTACCTTCCTAAAATCTATTTGGCGGCGAACCGGTCAATATCAAGCCCCGCAGTTTTGCACGCAACTATAAGGAAGCCTATTGCTATCCCCCCATCCACAGTCTATGGCATGCTGCTTGCGTTTGTTGACGAGGAAAACACGGACAGGCATCGGGGCATCCAGCTAGTCCTTGGCAGGCCGGGGACAGACCCACCGCCGATTTCTCAGATTCTGCGTAAACGGCAGCCTCACAAGTTCAGCTCCTCTCCCCCTGGCAAATTTTCTAGGCCCAATTACCACACTTTGATAACATCACTTGGGGGTTAACGATTCCGCAGGCGCCTAATTGAAAAGGAAATGATTCTACTCGCCAGAACCTTTGCCGGCGGGGGGTGGTGTTCTTTAAGGGCAGCCATTGAAGGTATTAATGCGCCACCAGTGGATATTTTCGGCCTCAAAGCGACCATCCAGATCTACCCGGACGGAAAAGTCAAACCAAGCGGCGGGCGGGATTTCTATTCCCCACAGGCGATCGCTCCCCAGCACAACGCTGATGAGACACTGTAGAAAGCCGCCATGGCTAACACACCAAACGCAGTCCTCGTCGCTGTGGCGCCGCAGTTGTTTCCAAGCTTGTTTTGCCCGCTGCCAAGCCATGGCCATGGATTCCGCCTCGGGAACTGGAATCAGGTAATCGCTTTCCTCCAGTTCTGCACAGAGGTCGGGATGTTGGGCTTGGGCCTCTGCCCAAGTGAGTCCTGTGAAGATTCCCTGATCAATTTCAATCAACTCCGCTAGCTCTTGAATCTTCAAGTCAGGACAGGGATTCATCAGCGTGGCCGTGTCGCGGCAGCGTTGCAGGGGACTGGTGTAAATGGCATTCGGTGGTGGGAGTTTTTCCCGCAGGGCAAGGGCTTGCTGCCGCCCCCGCTCGGTGAGGGGCACATCTTGCCGTCCCAGCATGACCCCTAAGGCATTCCCAACCGCTTCACCGTGGCGGATCAAAATTAGGCGCATCGTGTGGTTCTCCCCCAGGGCAGCAATTGGCAAGTGCCACCCCTGATCGCTAAAATTATCCTACTGCATGGCTGCGCTCTATCCTCAGCCTCAAATTAATTTATTCTTATCTCTTGACTGCGTACCTGTGCCTGTAACACTCTCTGCTCCCCCCATCCGTCCTGCATGGCATGGCCTGATTCACGCCTACGGCGACTTCTTGCCGGTGAGCGATCGCACGCCGGTGGTGACGCTCTATGAGGGGAATACCCCCTTGATTCCGGTGCCCCAAATTGCCGCCCGGATTGGCCGCAATGTCTCCGTCTATGTTAAGTACGATGGCCTCAACCCCACGGGGAGCTTCAAAGATCGCGGTATGACGATGGCCATTTCCAAGGCCAAGGAAGCAGGGGCGGAAGCTGTGATCTGCGCCAGTACCGGCAATACCTCAGCCGCCGCCGCTGCCTATGCTCGCCGAGCGGGATTGCGCGCCTATGTTTTGGTGCCCGAAGGCTATGTTGCCCAAGGTAAATTAGCTCAAGCCCTCCTCTATGGAGCGGAAGTCATTGCCATTGAAGGTAATTTTGATCAGGCTTTGGAGATTGTGCGCCAGATGGCGGCAACCTATCCAGTGACCCTGGTGAACTCCATTAATCCCTACCGCCTAGAGGGACAAAAAACTGCTGCTTTTGAGGTGGTGGATAGCCTGGGCAATGCTCCCGACTGGCTCTGCATCCCCATGGGCAATGCGGGGAATATCACCGCCTACTGGATGGGCTTTTGTCAGTACCGTGAACAAAACCGCTGCGATCGCCTGCCGCGCATGATGGGGTTTCAAGCGGCGGGATCGGCACCTCTTGTCAAGGGGGAAGTGGTTCCGCAGCCAGAAACAATTGCTACTGCTATTCGCATTGGTCATCCGGCCAATTGGCAACGGGCGATCGCCGTCAAAGAAGCCAGCCAAGGGGCTTTTAATGCCGTGACGGATGAGGAGATTCTCCAGGCCTATTATCTGCTTGCCTCTGAGGAAGGCATTTTCTGTGAACCCGCCAGCGCCGCCTCGGTGGCTGGCCTCCTAAAATTGGCCGATCAGGTGCCCAAGGGGGCTACAGTGGTCTGTGTGCTCACCGGGAATGGTCTCAAGGATCCAGAGACCGCCCTCAAACAGGAGAGCGATCGCTTTCACCGCCACATTCCAGCCACGGAGCAAACGGTTGCCAAGGTGATGGGCTTCTAAAACCCCAGCTCAGCCCGCATCAGGTGGCGACTAGCCTTAAAGAGTTGGACGGCCGCGCGATTGGTTGCCAGGGTAGCCACATTGGGAGTAGAACTGACAGGCTCGGCTAAGCGAGCGGGCTGGGCCAGTTGCTGGGCACGGTCAAAGAGTTGGCGAACTGTCGCGTTTTCCTTGCCAAAGTAGGCGATTTCTGCCTGCGTGCGACTGCGTTCCCGCTCAACTTGGAAAGGGGCATCGTAGTAACTGCGCGAGAGCAGCGCCTGACCACTGCGGGCTTCTCCCAGATTGCGGGCTGCTTCATAAACGCGGGCAGCCGCCTTGGCAGTTTCTTTAGCCTTGAAGTAGTTGCCGCCCTTCTCCAGCGATTGAGCCGCAGCCAGAAGGCGATCGCCCAAACTCAAGAGATTGCCATCCGCATTGGGCGTGGCCTTTGCCCGCATGCCCTCATACTGAGCTTTAGACAGATCGCGAACCGCTTTTTCAGCATCTAGCTCCACAGCGACTGAACCTTGAACACGGGGACGGGCAGTAACTGCTGGCGCCGTTGTTAAGGGTAACACCAGTGCAACAAGGGTTGCTGCCAAAAGAGATTGGTGTTGGCGAGGCATAGGGGTATTCTCCTAAATCAGTGGGAAAAGTGATGCGGCTTGAGAATTGAAATCTGTTAAAGAACCGTTGTCTCTATACCGCTTCTGTCCCAAGCATACCCACCAAAAATGACAGAGGAATGACACATCCCCTAGGTCGCCAGCGGCAGCTTAACGGTAAAGATTGAGCCTTGATCCTCTTGACTTTCAACCAAAACGCTGCCGCGGTGGAGTTGGATAATTTGTCGAACAATGGCCAGCCCCAGACCGGCACCACGAATGCCCCGTCGCTGCACCCGCTCATCCCGATAGAAGTAGTCAAAAATATGCGGCAGCGCCGTTGCACTAATCCCGATACCTGTATCCGCCACTACAATCACTGCCTCCTCCCCCCGTTGGCTGACTTGCAGTGTAATGGTTCCACCGGCAGGGGTGTAGCGCTCAGCATTACTGAGCAGATTGAGCACCACTTGCCTAAGCATGTCGCGATCGCCTTTGATGAACAGCGGAACAGAGGGCAGTTGCAGATGAAACCTATGGGTTTGGGCATGGGTTTCTCGCCATTCCTGGGCAATGGCTTGGATGAAGGCTCCTACATCAAGGGGAGTGGTAAAATCGGGGGGTGATACCCCCTCGTGGCGGGCTAAAAACAGCAAATCATTCACCAACTGCCCCATGGACTTTGCTAAGCTGGCCACCTTCTCCAAACGAAGGAGCGCCTGTTCAGGTTGCTGTTGACCCAGTAAAATCCCCACCTGTGCATGGCTTAAAATAGCGGCGATTGGCGCCCGCAATTCATGGGAAGCATTGGCGGTAAATTGTAACAGGCGATTACAGGCGGCTTCCAACTCCTGACGTTGCCGCTCCAGTTCCCGAAATAGTTCGGCAAAGAGGCGAACTGCTAGACCACTGCCAATAAAGCCAACAATAATCGCTAAAATGAGCGCGATCGCATGGATTTGCCGCAGGCTTTCCAACTGTTGCTGGCGATTCACCAAGAGCCGTTCTTCTGCTGTGATAAAGGCATTGATGGCTGCCCGGGTCTGATCCATTACCCGCTTTGACTGCTCAATCTCCTGAATCAGGGGCTGGCGATTCCTGGAGGGAGGGTTCATTTGCGCCGTTAGAAGCTCTGTGCTCCTGTGGACTAGGGCTTTCAAGTGCTGAAAATTAGCCAGCTGTTGCGGGTAGTAACTGAGAATAGTTTCTAGTTCCTCAAGAGTTGAAGGCAACTGGGCAAGGGCTGTGTGATAAGGCTCTAGAAAACTCGCCCGCTGCGTGAGATGATAGCCGCGTATTCCCGTTTCTGCATCAATGAGGGAATTCAGTAGCTCCCGTGCCTCTAACTGTACTCGCTGACTATGGCGCACCGCCTTTTCGTAATCGCTCATGCTCACGCTGAGCCAGACAAATATACCAACGGTGCCCACAAGGCAGACCACTGGCAGCACAATAATGAGAAAGCCCCGCTGTTGGGGGGAAAGTTGAGGCCATCCTTGAAATGTGAATCTCCGCCTGCTGTCCATTAGTGGTTATCCCTGTAACGAAGAGGGTGCCCGTAAGCGATAGCCCGTGCCGTACACGGTTTCGAGCCACTCGGCGCAGCCTAATTCCCCCAAACGCAGGCGCAGGCGGCGAATTTGGGTACTCACAGCATTACTTTCAGGCTGATTGTCCCACTCCCAAAGATGAAGTTCCAATTGCTCACGGCGAATCACTTGGCCGGGATGGCGCAGAAAAAACTCCAAAAACTGATATTCACGAGTGGACAGAGAGATGACTTTTGTCCCCCGTTGGAGAGTCATTGAGCAGAGATCCAAAACCAAATCGTTTAGTCTTAATTGATCCCCCAACCACTGGGGCGATCGCCGACTCAAGGCTCGCACCCGAGCTAGAAGTTCCATGACCTCCACTGGCTTAATTAGGTAGTCATCGGCACCGGCGTCTAATCCCATGACCTTGTCGCCGGTGGTATCCTTGGCGGTCAGCAGTAGAATTGGTGTCCCTTTTCCCGCTTGCCGATAGTTTCGACAAAGTTCTAGGCCACTTATCCCCGGCAGCATCCAGTCCAAAATGACCAGGTCATAGGTTTTTTCCTGTAGCAGCCACCGGGCTGTTTCACCCTCCTGTACCCCATCCACTAGGTGTCCTTGATGGCAGAGAATGGTTTTTAGGGGTTCCAACTGCTCAGGATCATCTTCAACTAAAAGGATACGCATCGAAGGAGAACAGTTAGCTTTGCCGCTGCAAACTACTCCCCTAATTGTAATGTGTGACCCCTGGGGAGCAGCCGCAATACCAGCTTCTCTAACTCTATCCACACAAAGACAAGGGTACTAAAGCCAATACACACGGCCAGCTCAATCTCGGAGAGCAAATAGGTGCCAAAGAACTGCCGCAGGGGTGGAGCATAAATGAGCAATAGTTGTAGGATTGTTGTCAAAATGACCGATCCCCAAACAAAGAGGTTAGAGGTGGGGTTCATTTCGATCGTCAGCCGTGTACTGGAACGAGCGGCAAGGGCATGACCCATTTGGGCCAAACAGAGGGTAGTGAACACCATGGTTGTCCAACGCCTGGGATCGAGTCCCCCTTCTAAATGGTTGGAGGTGTAGCTGTAGGCCCACGCCATCAAGGCAATGCCAACCAGGGCCAAGATCAAACCAATCCGAATCATATAGGAACCCAAGCCACGGCCAAAAATACTTTCGTTGGGTTTAATGGGTGGCCGCTTCATGACATCGGGATCTCCCGGTTCAACGGCTAGGGCAAGGGCAGGCAAGCCATCGGTGACTAAGTTCATCCAGAGAATTTGTAAGGGTGTGAGGGGGACACCTCCTAGACCTACCAGGGGTGAGCAGGCAATTGTAATCACTTCGCCAATATTGGAGCCAAGAATGTATTTGATAAAGCGCCGAATATTGCAGTAGATCACTCGTCCCTCTTCGGTAGCGGCCACAATGGTGGCAAAGTTGTCATCCAAGAGCACCATATCGCTGGCTTCCTTGGTAACATCGGTGCCTGTCATTCCCATTGCGACACCGATATCTGCTTGCTTGAGGGCAGGAGCATCGTTGACCCCATCCCCGGTCATAGCCACAATCTCACCGTTCCGTTGAAGGGATTGCACAATGCGCAGCTTATGTTCCGGCGAGACTCGCGCATAAACACTCACAGTGGGGGTGACGGCATCCAATTCCTCAGCACTGAGTTTTTCGATCTCTCGACCGGTGAGGGCGCGATCGCCCCACTCACAGATGCCCAGTTGACTGGCGATCGCCTGCGCCGTCAGTTGATGATCTCCCGTAATCATGATCGGACGAATCCCTGCTGTGCGACAGGTGGCGACAGCCTCCAATACCTCTGGCCGAGGGGGGTCAAGAATGCCCACTAGCCCCAGCCAAATCAAGTCCTGCTCGCTCCTATCCACACTCTCCGCTGGTGGCAATGCCGACCAGTAACGATAGGCAATCCCTAAAACCCGCAGGCCTTGAGCAGCAAAGCGATCGTTTTCAGCTAAAATTTCTTGGCGCTCCGCCAAGGTCAGGGGTTGAATGTCCCGCCCCACCTGTCGCCATTGACAGCGTTCTAGGGTCAGCTCAGGTGAGCCTTTGGTAATCATCCAGTAGGGTTCCGTGGGGGGAATCTCAGGAATGGATTCACTGCGATAGAACGTACTCATCCGTTTGCGATCGGCATCAAAGGGAAATTCCGCCACTCGCTCAGCCTTTTCCTGCAACGCCTTGAGATCAATTCCCCCTTTGATGGCCAAGGGCAGGAGCGAGCCTTCTGTAGGATCGCCGAGAATTACCCACTCGGCTGCGTGTTGTTTGAGCAGCGCATCATTGCACAGAGCGCCAGCCAAGAGGAGCAGTTGCCGTTCGTAGAGTGCTGAGGCATCGTTGGTATTCGCGTCGTAAAATTCCCCCTTGGGGTCATAGCCATTGCCGCTCACCTTTGCCCGATAACTGGTGGTGGCGATCGCCTGCACTACCATTTTGTTTTGGGTGAGGGTACCCGTTTTATCTGAACAGATAGTCGTCACACTGCCTAGCGTCTCCACTGCCGGTAGACGACGAATCAGGGCATGGCGTTTGACCATCCGCTGCGTTCCCAATGCAAGGGTGACGGTAATTACGGCGGGCAAGCCTTCGGGTACCACTGCCACGGCCATACTGAGGGACACTTCAATCAGTTCCCTGAGGAGGGAAACATCGTAGAGACTACCGCCAACCACCACAATTCCCACCAGCACCAAGGCAAGCCAAACCAAGCGATTGCCCAGTTCGGTCATGCGTTTTTGCAGCGGCGTGGGTTCTTGTTCCACCCCTTGGAGAGCAGCGGCAATTTTCCCTAGCTCAGTGTCCATGCCGATCGCGGTAACGACCGCTATCCCTCGACCTTGGCTGACCTCGGTACCTGCAAACACCAGATTGAGGCGATCGCCCACCTCTGTATCAATGGGCAAAACTTTCTCGGCATTTTTACTGGTGGCTTCTGCTTCCCCCGTGAGGGCGGCTTCGCGAATTTGCAAATTCACCGCCTCAAGGAGGCGACCATCGGCAGCCACTTTGACCCCAGTCTCCAAAAAGAAAATATCCCCGACAACCAGGTCAGGGGAGTCAATTTCCATGACTTTTCCCTCGCGGAGGACGCGCACCTTGGGAGCGGCCATATTTTTCAGGGCTGCGAGTGCTGCTTCGGCACGCGATTCTTGGACGTAGCCCAAAATGGCATTGAGAATTACCACCACTAGAATTGCGGTTGCATCCTTGGGAAAGGGCAGGGTGTTTTCTTCAAGGGATTCGAGAATCTCCAGCGTGCCAGAGATAGCCGCTACCACCAGCAGCATGATCAGCATCACATTGCGAAACTGATCAATGAAAATCTGCCAGCGGGGGCGTTGGCCACTCTCAAGCAGTTCATTGCGGCCATATTCTGCTTGTCGCCGCTGGACTTCTCTCAGGGTTAGCCCCTGCTGGCGATCGCTCCCCAGGCGATGAATGACTTCATCGGCGCTCAGCGCATGCCACACTGCTTGCGGCTCAATGTTGGAGGGAGGATAAGAAGAAGTCATGTTGGCTGAAACAAGGGACTATATTTCATTGTGGCTTTAATCGTGATCCATGTTGCTGCCGCCTTCGGAAAGCACTGCCCCTCCTCTCTGGGACAGAGCATTTTCATTGAGGAGTTTCATTAAGAAAAGTTGATCCTCTAGAAGCTACAAAAAACTCCTCCCTTGGCGATCGCCTAGAGGCAACACGGGTCTTGGCAGCCCCCAAGGGAAAGGCGCGCCGATTCCACAGCAAGGGGAGTGGCCTAGGTCGTGATCAGTGACTCAAAGGGGATGCGTTGGGCGTGCCCCCAAAAGGCCTCAAGGTTGTAGTATTGGCGTTCCTTGGGCAACTGCACATGGACAATCACATCGCCGTAGTCCATCAGCACCCATGAACATTCCGCTTGGCCTTCGATATGTTGGGGTTGGCGTTGACAATGTTCGAGCGCCGCCTCCTCAATCCCTTGGTAAATGGCGCGCACCTGAGTTTTTGAGAGTCCCGTAATGATGACAAAGTAATCGGTTAAGTAGGACACGCCACTCACATCCAAAAGACAGATATCCACTCCCTTGCGATCGTCGGCAGCATAGGCTGCAGTGCATGCTAATTTAAGGCTAGGGTCGGTAATGGCGGCTACCCGCTGCATCTGTTGAATAATCAGGCTGCTGTCTCCCAAACGCACTGCTTATATCCTTTGATTTTACCTATTGGGTTAGGAAGGCGTAGGACAAATTTGTTACAAAACCTTACAAGCATCGCCCCCCACTGGCTGTGGTGTCCCCACAACGGACAATGGCACCCTGCTACTGCCATCCTCCTCGAGCAATTAGCCGGCTATCGGGAGCAACTCCAACAGCGGCAGCCCCCTCTCCTCGTCCTGGCAGAACCCGATCCCCTGTCTTTTCTCGGCGGTTTTCTGGCGGCGCTTTCCACAGGCACGCCCCTCTTACTGGCCAATCCCCAATGGCAGTCCCAAGAGTGGCAGCAGGTGGCAGCAATCCTACCCCAGAATTTTATGGCGGGGGGAACCGTGCCTCCCCTAGACCCTCAAGGCTCTAGAGAACCATTCCCCCAAGGCTGGATTCTGATTCCCACCGGAGGAACTCAAGGGCGATTGCGTTGGGCGATTCACACGGTGGCAACCCTTCAGGCGGCAGTGAGGGGGCTGCAAAGCCATTTACAGCAAGGAGCAATTCACTGTCTAAGTATTTTGCCCTTGTACCATGTCAGTGGCCTGATGCCCGTGGTGCGATCCCTCTGGACAGGGGGAGAACTCTATCTCGCGAGCCATTTACGGGATTTACGGCAAACAGCACCGCCTGCCAATCGTAATCTGTGGCTGTCTTTGGTGCCTCGGCAACTGCAACAGGTGCTCACAGAACCGCTCCCGTGGTTAGGGGAATTAAGGGGGATTTTTATTGGCGGTGGCCCCACTTGGTCTCAATTATTGGAGGAAGCAGCAGCGCAGCAATTGCCCCTATGTCTCAGTTATGGAATGACAGAAACCGCAGGTATGATCTGTGTCCAGCGGCAGGGAGAATTTTTGATGGGCGATCGCTCCTGCGGGCAAGTCTTACCCCATGCCCAGATTGATTTAACCACTGCGGGTGAGATTCAGATTCAGGCGGCCTCCCTTGCCCTTGGCTATTACCCTCACTTGTTTCAGTCAACCATCTTCCCAACCGACGATCGCGCTCAATGGCGGGGTGATCGCCTCTACGTTTTAGGACGCACAAGCCGCAAAATCATCAGTGGTGGCGAGAATATCTACCCCGAAGAGTTGGAGGCCTTACTTCTGAACAGTGGCCTTGTCCAAGACATCTACATTTACGGGGCACCCGACCCCCTTTGGGGTGAACGGGTGATTGCCCTCTATGTGGGAGACCTCTCCCCTGAAGAGCTAAGCACGTGGCTCAAACGGCAGTGCAGTGCTTACAAATGCCCCAAACAGTGGATTCCTGTACCTCAAATTCCCCGCACACCCCAAGGAAAAGTGCCATCATCCTTGATCATGAAGGTGCTTTGAAGTTTTGTTGGTAATGCCCAGAAAGCCCTGAAGAGCTGCAGGATCGCCTACAGTCCCTCTCAATATTTCGAGAGGCGAAAGTGTGAAATCCTGCAAAAAAATTGACATCCCAAGCCCCCAGTAGCTCTGGCTACCCATCAACGTTCCAATGCACGATTGAGCATCGCCGACTGAGTTCTAGTTGCCAATATTTCAACTTATCTAACAGTTTCCTCCCAAAGTACTCCGCTATGTCCCCTAGCTTCAAAATTAAATACGCAATCAATAGCGTGTATATTTGGTTGACTATCCCCTTCAAACTCATTGCCAGTCAAGCTAGTCAGCCAGCGATTTTTAGCAGGGCGCATCCAGAGGTCTGGACCCGACAAGAGATTGCCGATCGCCTCGGTCGCTTTTTCAAGAAACGCCCCTTTGGGATGACGTTGCCTCTCAGTGTAATGGAGGATGCTCTCCAGTTTTTTGGCCGGATGAATGGCGATTTGGAGGCCGGTCTTGGGACACTGCGGACCCTGTTGACCTGTGAAGGTCTTTGCCCTGCCGGTGAAACTAAACGCGCCCAAGCCTATTTTCAAGTTTTCTTGGAGTCCCTAGAGACGTTTTTAGATCGCTACTGCTAGCGGGGGAGATCCTCACAGGGGCGATCGCGATAGAGCTGCAAATAGCGATTAAACCTAGCCCAATCAAAGCTACGCGGGTCAATGCGCTCCCCTGAGCGATCGACAGCAGCATGGGTAGTGATGCGTTGCGGATCAATGGCTGTTTGTGCCACCAGCCAAGCCAAGCTCCGGTATTGAGCATCGGTATAGCCCCCGTGTTGGGAACCATGGTGGCGACCTTGGGGCGGTGTTTCCAAAGAGAAATGCAGGGCAAAATTATTCACCGAAGGGGCTAGGCGGGGGTTAGTCTGTACTGCTTCCAGACCAAAAACAGAGTTACCTGCCCCATAGGCACGCTTCGACCAAGGTACTAAGTGCAGCAGCCAGCCCCTGAGGGTAATCAACTCATGGTAGCTGGCCTGATCCTCATCGCGGGGATGGGGCGTTTGAAAGAATTCCAGCGCCGCTTGGGCAGAGGCAGCGGTTTCATGGAGCACAATTAGGGGTGCGTTGCTCACCACCCGACCGCGAATATCTGTACGGAAGCGATCGCCAAAATTAGTGGGATGGGCGGGCACACTATACCAGGGGGGAGCAAGCGAGCACTGTTGATGGACTTGCCGCACTTTGGCAAAGAGGCGATCGTAATCAGCGCCGTCACTGGGTTGGAGCAGCAATGAAGGAGTCTCTGGGAGCGAAGGGGGCGACGGTGATGCCATTGGCGCATCAAACTGCGGATCATCAATGGGCACTGCTTGGCTGAGATCAAGGGGGCGATCGCCATGGGGAATAGAACCGATCATCACCCCCCACAGGGACACCACCACCACAGTAGCGATCGCCAATGAAATGAGAAATCGCAGAGCTGGGGAACGACGCAGCATAGGCAGAACCGAACCAATTTGGCACAATACAATCAAACCCTAAGCCGAAATGTTGGGATCAGCAAGCCGATGATTATTGTTCTAAAAAGTGGTACCCCCACTGAAGAGATTGAACGGGTCAGCACCGAGATGCGCACTTGGGGACTGACCCCCGAAAAAATTGTGGGCAAGCACAAAGTTGTCATTGGCCTAGTTGGCGAAACAGCGGAATTAGACCCTCTGCGGATTCAGGAAATTAGTCCTTGGATTGAGCATGTGCTGCGGGTTGAGCAACCCTTCAAACGGGCGAGCCGCGAGTATCGCCATGGGGAACCCAGTGAAGTGGTCGTGCCTACTCCCAACGGAGATGTCGTTTTCGGCGAGGGGCAGCCAGTGGTGGTTGTGGCAGGACCTTGCTCCGTTGAAAACGAATCCATGATCATTGAAACCGCGCAACGGGTTAAAGCAGCGGGAGCCAAATTCCTGCGCGGTGGCGCCTATAAACCGCGTACTTCCCCCTACGCTTTCCAAGGTCATGGGGAAAGTGCCCTTGATCTGTTGGCGGCAGCAAAAGCAAAAACCGGCTTGGGCATCATTACCGAAGTGATGGATGCAGCAGATTTGGAAAAAATTGCCGAAGTGGCCGATGTGCTGCAAATTGGCGCCCGCAATATGCAAAACTTCTCTCTTCTGAAGCGCGTAGGTGCCCAACCCAAACCTGTGCTTCTAAAACGGGGAATGTCTGCCACCATTGAAGAATGGCTGATGGCTGCAGAGTACATTCTGGCAGCAGGGAATCCCAATGTCATTCTCTGTGAGCGGGGCATCCGTACCTTTGACCGCGAATATACCCGCAATACCTTGGATTTAGGGGCGATTCCTGTACTGCGCAAGCTCACCCATCTGCCCATTATGGTTGACCCCAGTCATGGCACCGGCTGGGCCGAATTTGTGCCCGCAATGGCCAAAGCCGCTGTCGCTGCCGGCGCCGATGCCCTGATGATTGAAGTGCACCCCAATCCCGCGAAGGCGCTCTCCGATGGCGCCCAGTCCCTGACTCCCGATCAGTTTGACGAG